>DATMJT010000131.1:0-3599 GCA_035553735.1 Pilimelia sp. | reverse complement strand
TGAGGTGCCCCCGCTTTCCCGGAGCGGTGGTTACCTGCCGCCGGTTGGCGTAGGCGTGAGGATAGCCGTCTTGGTGTGATCTTGTTGGTGGTGCCGGGCGGTCTCGTACTCGTCGGGGCTGAGGTAGCCCAGTTCGCGTTGGATGCGCCGGGTGTTGTACCACCCGTCGATGTAGGCGAAGATCGCGTTCTCGGCTTCCTCGCGGGTGCGCCAGCTGGTCCGGTACACCAGTTCGATCTTCAGGGTGGAGAAGAAGTTCTCCATCAGCGCGTTATCGAAGCTGTCGCCGACTGAGCCCATCGAGGCGGCGATGCCGTGGTCGGCCAGCCGGGTGGTGAAGCGGAACGCGGTGTAGGTCGATCCCTGGTCGCTGTGGTGGATCAACTGTCCGTCGCGCACATCGCGTGACCAGATGCCGTACTCCAGGGCGCCGAGGACCAGGTCGGTGTCGCAGCGGTCGGAGGTCTTCCAGCCGACGATGCGGCGGGAGAACACGTCGCGGACGGCGGCCAGCCAGAACGCGCCCTCCCCGCACGGGATGCGGGTGGCGTCGGCGACCCACAGCCGGTTCGGCGCGGTGGCGGTGAACTGCCGGTTGACCAGATCCGGCGCCGGCATAGCGCGCGGATCGCGGCGGGTGGACCCGCCGCGCCAGCCGCGGCGCAGGAACGCGCCCTGCCAGCCCTGGGAGGCCATCAGCCGCTGCACGCGCTTGCGCCCGACGCGGATGCCGTCACGGCGTAGCTGCTGGTGGACCCGGTCAGCGCCATAGGTGCACCCTGACGCTTGCCAGATGTCGTCGATGACCGACAGCAGGCCACGGTCGCACGGCCGCTGGGCCTGGCGGACCCAGTCGTAGTAGGTGGACTGGCTGACCTGCAGGACCCGTAGCAGGAGCGCGACCGCGTAGCGGTCACGGTGTTCGTCGATGAACCTCATGACCGATGCCGGGTCGGGTCGAGCTCCGAGGCGAAATACGCGCTCGCCGCCTTCAAGATCTCGTTGGCCCGGCGCAGCTCAGCGACCTCTTTCCGCAGCCTGCGGTTCTCCTCGACCATCTCCGTCGTAGGCCGGTCGTCGCGCTCACCCCGGTCGGCCTCGTCCTGACGGATCCAGTTCCGCAACGCCTCCGGGTGCACGCCGAGCTGCTCAGCCAGCCGGCGGACCACCGGTTTCGGGTCCGACTCCCGATACAGGCGCACAGCACGCTGCCTCAGCTCGTCGGGGTACTTCTTCGGTGCTGCCACAGAACGTCCTCTCCACGGCCATCAGACCATGATCAGAAGACTCCGGGAAAGCGGGGGCACCTCACCTGCTGGCGGCGGCTGCAACGCTGGACGGCAGCCGGGGTGTTCGACCGGGTGCACCGCATCCTGCTGGCCGAACTCAACGCCGCCGGGGCCATCGACTGGACCCGCGCAATCGTCGACGCCGCGCACATCGACGCGAAAAAGGGGGCGATGGCACCGGCCCATCGCCGGTCAACCGGGGCAAGCCTGGCAGCAAGCACCACCTGATCTGCGACGGCGGCGGCATCCCGCTGCATGTGATCACCACTGGCGGCAACGTCAACGACGTCACCCAGGCCGTCGCGCTGCTCGATGGTGTCTCACCGGTGGCCGGACGGCGCGGCCGACCCCGACAGCGTTTCGACCTGCTGCTGGCCGACAAGGGGTATGACTCCCACGCCGTACGGCGGGAATGCCGCCGCCGGCGCACCATCCCGATCATTCCCCAACGCGGCCGGCGCGGGATCAAGGGCCTGGGCAAGCTGCGCTACGTCGTCGAGCAGTCCCTGGCGTTGCTGCACCAGTTCCGCCGGTTGGCCATCCGGTGGGAACGACGCCTGGACATCCACACCGGCCTGGTCACCCTCGGTTGCGTCCTGATCTGCTGGCGACGGCTGATCAAGCACCTCCAGAGATCGTGTTAGGATCTCTCGCGGAAGGGGCACTTCGCAGGTGCAGTCTACGGCGTGGGCGAAGGATCTGCGGGTCACCGCGGACGGTACGGGGGTGGTGTCGCACGTCGGCGCCGCTCTGCTGCGGATGTTGGCGGACCGGGCCGGGCTGACCGATGCCCTGTCCGGGGCGCTGGCCCGCCGCGGGCGGTGGCCGGTGCATGATCGGGGTCGGGTGCTGGTCGACCTGGCCGTGATGATCGCCGACGGGGGTGAGGCGATCTGCGATATCGACGTGCTGCGCCACCAGCGGGAGGTGTTCGGGGCGGTGGCCTCGGACAGCACGGTGTGGCGGGCCCTGGACGAGGTCGGCGCGGTGCAGCGACGACGGATCGCCGCCGCGCGGGCGCGGGTGCGGGCCCGGATGTGGAAGCTGTTCGGCGGCCCACCGCAGGCCCGCGCGGCCGAGCGGGAGGTCGGTGCCGGGGTGGTGGTGCTCGACGTGGACTCCACCATCGTGCTCGCGCACAGCGACAAGGATGGTGCCGCGCCCACCTACAAGCATTCATATGGGTTCCATCCGATTCTGGTGACCTGTGACAACACCGGTGAACTACTGGCCATGAAGCTGCGGCCGGGCAACGCCGGGGCGAACACCGCCACCGACCACCTCGACGTGCTGGCAGAGGCGATCGCCCAGGTGCCCGCCGGGCACCGGCGGCACCTGCTGGTCCGCGGCGACAGCGCGGCCGCGACGCACGCGGTGCTCGACTGGCTCACGAGTCAGAACACCGCCCGGCGACAGGTGGAGTACTCGCTCGGCTGGTCGATCGGCGAACCCGAACGCGCCGCCATCACAGGCTTGCCGGCCTCGGCCTGGTCACCCGCCATCGACGCGGACGGCGGGGTGCGCGACGGCGCGCAGGTGGCCGAGCTGACCGGGCTGCTGCAGCTGGGCACGTGGCCAGCTGGGATGCGGGTCATCGTCCGCCGGGAGCGCCCGCATCCCGGTGCGCAGCTGTCGCTGTTCGAGGAGCGCGACGGGTGGCGCTACACCGCGTTCGTGACCAACACCCGTGCGGGTGCGCTGCAGTGGCTAGAAGCCCGCCACCGCGCCCACGCCCGCGTGGAGGACCGGATCCGCTGCGCCAAGGACACCGGGCTGGGCCGGCTCCCGTCCCGCGAGTTCGCCATCAACCAAGCCTGGTGCGTCGCCGCCGCGATCGCCGCCGACCTGATCGCCTGGCTGCAACTACACGCTCTCGACGGCGATCTGGCCAAAGCCGAACCGAAACGGCTGCGCTACCGCCTGCTGCACACCGCCGCCCGACTCGTGCGCGGGCAACGCCGCCGCCGGCTACGCATCCCGGCCACCTGGCCCTGGGCCGAGCAGATCACCGCCGCGTTCGCCCGGATCGCGGCCATCCCCGCACCCGGCTGACCAGCTCAGCCGCCGACCCAACAACCCGGAGGACCCCAGGAGACCACGCCCGCCGCCGCGACAGACGGCCCACCACCATGCCCGTGGCCAACAACCATCGAACAACAACGATCAACAGCGCCGGGCAGGCACCACCCGCGCCGGGCGCGGAGGGTGAGGGACTGGCGCGGTGACCATGGTTCCGTTTCCAGCCCCTCCCCATCGAACCGTGCGTGCGGTTTTCCCGCACACGGCTCACCGACGTCTTTCACCGCCGGC
>DATMJT010000130.1:0-8619 GCA_035553735.1 Pilimelia sp. | reverse complement strand
ACCCTGCGTGGCGTAGTCGCCCACCCCGCCCGCCGCGCCGCGGCCCGCTGCCTCGTCGGCTCCTCCGGCTTCGCCCGGCGTCAGCGGCTCGGGCGCCAAACCGCCGTCGCACAGCAGCGCGACCGGGTCGAAGCCGGCGGGTGCGGTGGCGAAGTCCGGCTCGCTGTCGTCGTCGAACAGCGAATCGCCGAGCCCGGCGGGAGCCTCGGCGGCCGGCACCGCGTCCGTCGGCGCGCCGCGCACCCGGGTGGCGGTCTCCGGGTCGGCCACCTCGCTGGTGGCCAGGGTGGGGCGGTTGCGGACGAAGCGGCCCCGGCCCCGCGCCAGATCGTGCCCGACGGACACCGCCTCCAGCTCGTAGAGCGTGCGCTGGTTGCCCTCGGCGTCGGTCCAGTCCCTGGTGTAGAGCCGCCCGACCACGACCACCGGATCACCCACCATGACCGAGGACGCAACCCCCTCAGCCAGCTTGCGCCAGCAGTTGACCCGCACGCGCAGGCTGTTGCCGTCCACCCAGCGGCCGGAGCCGCGGTCGAGGCGTCGCGCGGTCGATGCGACCTTGAAGTTGGCCACCAGGGCATTCGTGTTGGTGGTGCGCCGCCACTCCGGCGCGGTCAGCACGTTCCCCACGATCGTCACGTTGGTATCGAACATGGTCGCTCCCTACGACTCCGCTCCACCGACGCGTGCGGCCGGCTGGGTCAGCCTGCGGCCACACCGGCGACCGCCGGCGGGAACCCGCGCGCCGCTGTGGACAGGCGCGGGACTGTGGACGGGCCGCGGCCGGGCGGCCGATCTGCTACCGGAGCCCACCCGAACGCCGTACCCGCAGGATTCCTACCGAGGAGTAACATCGGTCCGTGGAGATCGACGTCCTGGGCCCCCCGTACGAGGCGGAGACCCTGGACCTGGGCCGCGACGACGAGGGGCCGGTCGTCGCCACCCTGGTCCGCCGCCGCGCCGAGGGCGGCAGCCGCCGCGCCGTGCTGTACGTGCACGGCTACATCGACTACTTCTTCCAGACGCACCTGGCCGACTTCTTCGTCGCGCAAGGCTGGGACTTCTACGCCCTCGACCTGCGCAAGTACGGCCGCAGCCTGCGCGGCTACCAGACGCCCAACTTCTGCCGCGACGTCACCGACTACTACCCCGAGCTGGACCGGGCCGCCCGGCTGGTCCGGGACCGGGACGGCCACGACACCCTCCTGGTCAACGCCCACTCCACCGGCGGCCTGATCACCGCACTGTGGGCGCACGACCGGCGCGCCGCCGGCCTGGTGGACGGGCTGTTGCTCAACAGCCCGTTCTTCGACTTCAACGCGCCCTGGTTCGTCCGCCGGCCGCTGGCCGCGGCCGTCGGCGGCGTCGGCCGCGGGTGGCCGTACCGGCTCGTGCCGCTCGGGCTGCCCTCGGTGTACGGCCAGAGCGTGCACCGCAACCGCTACGGCGAGTGGGACTACGACCTGGCGTGGAAACCCCTGGGCGGCTTCGGGGTCCGGACCGGGTGGCTGCACGCGATCCGGCGTGCGCAGCGACGGCTGCGTGCCGGCCTGGCCATCTCCGCGCCGGTGCTGCTGGCCTGCTCGGCCAGTAGCCTGCGCTGCACCCGGTGGCGGGAGGAGGCCCGCAGCTGCGACACGGTGCTCGACGTGGCGCACATGGTGCGATGGGGACCGATGCTCGGCCCGCACGTGACGATCGCCCGCTTCGCCGGCGGCCTGCACGACCTGACGCTGTCGCCGGAGCCGGTCCGCCGGCGGGTGCTCGACGAGTTCGCGCGGTGGGCTACGGCGTACGTTGCCGGGCCGGCAGGGGCAGCAGCAGCTCCCACGCCCCGTCCCGCCACACCAGCAGCTCCCGGCTGAGCAGGTGCTGGTCGCCGGCGAAGAAGACCCGGTCGACGGCGCGCCGCGCCCGCTCCATGCCCGGCGCCGAGTCGCTGCCCGTGATGATGACCACGTCGCGGGCCGGGACGCCGACCACCAGCTCGCCGGGCACGGAGCCGCGCATCCGCTCCCAGAACTCGGCGGCGAGTAGCACGCTGGACTCCAGGCCGTCGAAGGAGAGCATCAGCGCCGGCGGACGCCCGTGTAGACGGACCCCGTCCAGCGCCGCCGCCAGGTTGTCCGCCGCGGTCCGCTGCAACACCCGGCGCGGGAGGTTCAACCGGTCGAGATCGGACCAGGTGACGAGCCGCTCGCCGTGCGGCGGGCCGAACGAGTACGCCACGGCCAGCCCGTCGAGGAAGTCGTCGCACACGTGCTCCGCGCCGGACCGGTCGTCGTCCGCCGGGACCAGCAACGGGAAGAAAGTGGCGCTCGTCACCTGCACGGATGCGAACCTAGCCGGGGGCCATGGCCTGCCCCATCCCCCGAGCAGGCCAATCTGAGGTGACAGGCGGTAGCCTGCTTGCACCAGGCGCCCGTAGCTCAGCGGATAGAGCAGCTGCCTTCTAAGCAGTTGGCCGCAGGTTCGAATCCTGCCGGGCGCGCCGCCCGGTCCGCCCAGGTCAGCGGCGGCGACCTGACCCGGGCGGCCCGATCACTGTTCCGGCGTTTCGGTGGGGGCGTGCCCGTTGCGTGCCCGATCCTGGGCGATGTGCGCGCTGAGCGCGTCCGCGATGGACTCGTCCTGCCGACGGCTGGTGTGCTGGTAGATCAGCGCCGCCCGGGTGGAGTTGTGCCCCATGCGCGTCATGAGGGTGCGCAGGCTGGCCCCCGGTGTTGGCCGCCAGGGTGTTGCCGGTGTGCCGCAGATCGTGGAAGTGGAAGCCGGGCAGGCCGGCGGCGCCGCGGTGGCGAGCCAGTCGGTGGCCGGCTGGAAGTGCTGCGGCGCAGGACCGCTCCCCGGCTGCTGGTGGCGCAGCGCACCCGGCACCCTTGATCCGCAGGAGCGATCGTTCCGCGCCGCAACCTTGCGCATGTGACCGGCTTCTTTGCCCACTCAGAGGATTTTCGCGTTCATTCGACACGCCGGGCGGTTTCCATGGTCGCCGGGGCGGTCTCGTTCGCTATAGGCACTCTAGGCACCCGACACTCGAAACACTTTCCGTCATGTGCGCAGTCGTCGCAGCGATCGCACAGCTCCCCCCTGAGCGCAACTCCCGGCAGTACTCGTAGCGCGCGGAACGGCACTGGGGCCACGGATTGTGGGCTAAGGTCGAGTTCATCGGACGGCAATCGGGCCCGCGGGAGTCTGGTCGCCAACCAGGCCCCTCGATACAGATTGCCGGCAAGGTCTCGAACTGAGGTGTCGATATGGACGCAACGGTAGATGCATGCAGGAACCCTCGCCCTCCCTCTCGGTCGATCATCAACGGTAGTTCCCCTACGAGAATCCTCCAGGTTCCCGTATGGTCGGCCGGGATTCGCCCGCGCACCGTCGCCTTGGCACTGGATCCTGCGGCCTACCGGGAATTCCGGGCTTACATGATCATGTTGGCATTCTCGGTCACATTGTCAATACTCGGCCTGATTGCCATACTTGTCGAGTATCGAACGTGGGCAAACCTGGAGCAAGGCGCAAAGCCCTGGGGTACCGAACGTTCGCTCTGGACGATTCTGCCGTGGGGGATCATCCCCATCGTGGGAGGCTCAATCTTGCATTCATACGCTCGGTGGCGACGGCCGAGGGAGTTTCCTGTGAGACGCGGCAGGAAGCTCATCATGCAGGGATTGAATCCAGAAGCGCTCGCCGAGTGGCAAGCGATCAACGGCCCTGACGTCGTCTCTACGTTGTAGTTTCGAGCGCCGCACAAACCCTGGCAGAAACGCCGCACCTTCGACCGGCCCGACTGACACCCATCAGAATCCCTACGTGGCGGGTCGTACGCGATCAGTGACCTGGTCACGGGTTGGTGCGGCTCGGCCGGACGGGCCAGGCAGGTATGAGTTGCTCGTCTAGCGGTCCAGGGCCGCCGGAAACGCCGGTGCGGGCGCGGCCACGACCACCGATAATCGGTACATGGACGAGGTCCGCGACGCGATTGACCCGCTTGGTCACTTCGAGGGCAGGTTGCGTGATCTACGCGGTCGGCGCCTGACGGCGGTGGACTACTGGGATATTCACCCTTTCGACCCGGGGCCCGAGGCATGGGACTACGGCGACTGGCATCACGCCGACATGGGCATTCAGCTCGGCACCGACCTCGGACCCGTGACCGTGACCTGGACCGACACGTTCTTCCCCTATGGCGTCGAGGTCTTCCACGAGCCGATCCGGCATCACCTCGCCCTGGAGGAGTGCGGTCCGCAGCGGGTCGGCCCAGAGCTCGACGGCGGGAGTCCCTGGGCTCCGCTTCTCGGCTCCGTGATTCGCGGCACGGCCTGCCACTGGGAGCGGTTTGAGGTCCCGAGCGGACGGGCGGACGCCAGCATCGCGCCGGTGCGCACAGTCGACGTGCCCGTCGCGTTGCGGCTGGATTTTGCCGCCGGAGTGGTCTGGTTCGTCGCCGGTATTCCGCAACTGCCGGACCTTCGGCGCGTGTTCATCCCGGGCGACGCGATCATGGTCGTCTTCTGCCGCGAGAAAATGCGCGACATGGGCTTCGAGGACCCCGCATTCCTTCGCGCGCTCCGTTGACCGGCCGGGCACCTGGATCCCGACCGTCGCCCGCGCACACCTGACCAGGAGGCCCGGTGGGCTCCGCCGGTAGCACGTTCGGTGCGGCTCAGTCCCACCAGAGGGCGACCGCCAGCCCTCTTCGCGCCGCGCCTGCGTAAAAGTCGAGAAGCGAGGCGAGGTGCCGATGCAGGTAATGCTTCGGATGTCCACCGAACTCGCGCAACCCGACGGCCGACAGCGCCGCCGCGTCATCGTTCGGCAGGGCAGCCCACACCGCCTCCGGTTCCACCCGTCCGAGCAACGCGGCGACGTCAGCGACGGCGTGAGGCTCGAGCGCCGTCACGGGATGTTCCCAGACGGTGTCCCGACAGCCACGGTAGGCCGGATTGATCTCCACGTCGCCGTGGAGCCCACGCTGCAACGCTACGGGAATCGGTTCGCTGACCTGCGCCAGTTGGAAGGCGCGCAGGAGCGGCGCAGGCGCCCAGTCGAGATCAAGGTAATCCGACGGTGGCAGCAGCGCGAACGAACAAAGCTTGTCCAGCGCCTCGACGGAACTGCGACACATGGCGAGGTGCGCGGGCGAGAGTCGTGCCAACTGCTGCGTAACGGCCACGCCCGAGAGCTTCTCAAGCGGCGGACCGCCGCTGCGGGACCAACGCGCTCTTCGGCACGATCCGACGTCGGGTTGATCAGCCCCTCGTCACGCTGGAGCGCAGAGTCGCCAGCAGAGCAGCCATAGCTCACGGCCCGGCGCGGACCGCGGCCACCGCCACAGAGCATCAGGGGCAGTAGAGAATGTCGGGGTCGGCCGGATACTGCCGAGCATGACCGTGTGGACCTTGAGCGATATCGAAGGCGCGGTGCGTGCCGGTTGGGCGGCCGACACCTGCTCACCCGATGACCTGGTTCGTGCCGGCTGGCAACCGGACAACCCCGCCTGGGGGCACTGTGACGTCACGGCGCTGCTGGTCAATGATCTTCTGGGTGGCGACCTGGTGGTCGGCACGGTCCACCTCGACGGGGAGCAGCAGGGGTTCCACTGGTGGAACCGCCTGGCCACCGGGGTCGAACTCGACCTGACCCGTGACCAGTTCCGCAATGGCCAAGTCGTCGTCGGCGCCCGCGTCGTCGCCCGTCCTGCGGGCCGCCCCAAGCGCCGCTACCGCGAGTACCTGCTACTGCGCGAGCGGGTGGCCGCGCGCCTGGGACCACTACCCGGACCACCCGAGGCGGCGACGGTCTGAGCAGCACCGGCGGCCGAACCTGCCGATTCACCTGCTGCGGCAGCGTGGCCGCCTGACCGGCAGGCCGAGCGTCGGACCTGCGACCGCGCGGCGTCGAGGAGAGCCGCTGCACCGCGCGGCAATCCACGTGACGGTTCGGCGGGACTACCGCGAGACTCGATCTGTGCGGGACGTGGAACGTTTCCGAGCCGCGGTCGTCGCCTGGGCGGCCGGTGGTGCGAACGCTGTGCCGGATGGCGCGGTGGCCGACGTGCTGGCCGGCGGCGGCCCGGCGACGGTCGTGCTCGTCGAGGGGACGAGCGACCGGCACGCGGTGGAGGCGCTGGCCGCACGGCAGGGTCGCGACCTGGCCGACGAGGGCATATGCGTCCTACCCATCGGCGGGGCGATGAGCGCCGGTCGGTTCCTGCGGCTGTTCGGCGCGCCGTGGTCCGCCGTGAACGTGCGAGGACTGTGCGATGAGGCGGAAGAGGGCCACTTCCGGCGCGGGCTTGAGCAGGCCGGCTTCGGGACGGGTCTGACCCGGTCGGCGATGGAGTCCCTCGGCTTCCACGTCTGTGTCGCCGACCTTGAGGACGAGCTGATCCGCGCGCTCAGCCCGGCAGGCGTCGAGCGGGTCCTGGCCGCCGAGGGCGACCTGGCAAGATTCCGGTTGTTCCAGCGCCAACCGGCACAGCGTGGGCGGGCGGTCGAGCCCCAACTGCGCCGCTTCATGGGCACGACCAGCGGTCGCAAGGCATGGTACGCACGCGCGCTCGTCCTCGCGCTGGAGCCCAACCGTATCCCGCGGCCGCTGGATCGCCTGCTCGCCAGCCTCTAGACCAGCCATCGCTTCCGGCCCCGGTCGTAGACTCGGGCGGTGGACCCGGCCGGACTCGTGTATCAGCGGTTCCCCGCCCGGCCGGAGCAGCGCGGCTACCTGGAACACATCTGGCTCGTCCGGGCACCCGGGTTTCCCGTGCCGCGGCGCGAGATCCTGATCCCGAACGGCCGCCCGACGGTCGTGGTCGCACTCGCCGACCTCGGCATCCGCCACGACCCGGTCGACGGCACGAGCGGCCGCAACGGCAACATGATCGCCGGCATCACCACCCGCCCCTACGTCCTGGAACAACTCGGTCCGTCGTGGTACCTCGGCGCCCAGCTCACCCCATGGGGGCTGGCCGCGCTGCCGAACACGGGGCGACTGGTGGACCGGTTCCTGCCCGTCGACGCCTGGCTCGGCGCGGGACAGAGCGCCGACCTGGTCGCGCGGCTGCGGACCACCGGGCCCGACGGGTTCGCCGACTTCCTCGCCGGCCGGGCGCGGCCGGTCGGGCCCGAGTCGCTGCTGCGCGCCGCGATCGACACCATCGAGGAGACCCGCGGACAGATCGCGGTACGTACGCTGGCCGATCGGCTGCGGATCTCCTACGACGTGCTGTACCGGCTGTTCCGGACCTACCTCGGCGTCAGCCCGAAGCAGTTCAGCGAGATCATCCGCTACTACCACTTCGTCGGCGGGCTGCTCGGGGACCGGGCCGGTGACTCCGACGCGCTGCTCGCCGGCCTGCACGGCTACTACGACCAGGCCCATGCCGCCCGGGACTTCAGGCGGTACACCGGGGTCAGCGCCAGCTCCTTCAAGAAGATCAACAATGGGATCGCGCGGCTGATGCACACAAGATTCGTACAAGACTCCGAGGCCACCGCCACGCCAGGCTGACCGCATGGACAAGGTACTGATCGCCGGTGGTGGCATCGGCGGGCTGGCGCTCGGCATCGCGCTGCGGCGCCGCGACATCGACGCCGTCGTCTTCGAACGTGCCCGCGAGTACCGCGACGGCGGTTCCGGTCTGGTGCTGGCGCCCAACGGCATGAAGGCCGTCGCCGCGCTCGACTCCGGGATCGCTGCGGAGGTGCGCGCGGCGGGGGTGGTACCCGGCCCGCGGCACCGCAGTCGATTCGTCACCGCGACAGGCCGCACGCTGAGCACGGTGTCGTTCGCCGACATGGAACGCGCCTGGGGCGCACCCGTCGTCTCGCTGCGCCGGGCCACCCTGCACGACATCCTGCTGCGCCACGCCAGGCGCGCAGGGGTTGACGTGCGGACTGGCGCGGCCCTGACGGCGTACGCCGACCGCCACCGGGTGGCCGCGATCCTGGCCGACGGCACCCGCCACGACGGCGCTCTGCTGGTCGGCGCGGACGGTTACCGGTCGGCGGTGCGCCGCCAGCTCCTCGGCGACGGCGAGCCGACGTACCGCGGCTACACGGCGGTCCGCGGGATCGGCCCGACGCCCGCGGCGTACCCCGACGGGTTCATCGCCTACGGATCGGGGCTGATCCTGTTCGCCTCCCCCGTGGATTTGCAGCAGGTGTACTGGGTCGCCTCGATCACCGCGCCGCGGGACACCTGGCCGGCGAAGGACCCGCAGCAGGCCCACCGCGACCTGCTGGCCCTGCTGCGCGACTGGCAGCCGGAGCTGCGCAGCGTGGTCGCCGGCGCGGACCCGGCGGGGTACGTGCTCACCGACGTCTGCGACCGCGACCCGACGGCGACCTGGCACCGCGGGCGCGTCGTGCTGCTCGGCGACGCGGCACACCCGATGACGTACACCATGGGCCAGGGCGCCAACACCACGCTGGAGGACGCGGTCACGCTCGCCCACCACCTGGCCACGGCGCCGTCACCGCAGGAGGCACTGGCCCGGTACACCGCCGAACGCGCACCCCGAACCGCCAAGATCGTCAAGCAGGCCCGGACAATGGGGTCGATCGGACACGCCCGACACCCGGCGAGCGTCTGGCTCCGCGACCGCATGATGAC
>DATMJT010000129.1:0-9551 GCA_035553735.1 Pilimelia sp. | reverse complement strand
GGCGCCGGGCACCCGTCCGCGGTGCACACGTCCGCACCGGCTTTGCCTGATCCGGCGCCTGGGGCGGGCGACCCCAAGACCGGCGACGACCCACACGGCGCCGCCGCGCCGCAACCGTCCTCCGTCGGTGCCGTCCCCGTCGGAGGACGGTTGCGGCGCGGCGGCGCCGTGTGGGTCGTCGCCGGTCTTGGGGTCGCCCGCCCCAGGCGCCGGATCAGGCAAAGCCGGTGCGGACGTGTGCACCGCGGACGGGTGCCCGGCGCCGTCCGGCCCGTCCGGCTCGTCCGCCCCATCCTGGTGGTCCGGTTCGCCGACGATCCCATGCTGCGCGAGCAACGCCTGGGCCCGCTCGTCGAGTCCGAGCGCGCTCAGTTTGCCAGCCGCGTCGAGGATCACGGCCCTTGCGGCGGCCTCCCGCTCCCGCCGCAGCTCCTCCTCCCGCGTACGCCTCATCCGTTCCTCGTCGGCCCGTGCCTGCGCGAGCTGCGCGACGAGCAGCTCGCGCGCGTGTGCCAGGGAGTCCACCGTGCGCCCGAGCAGGCAGCTCATCTCCCGCAGGAGCGCGTCGGACTCGTCGAGCCAGGTCCTGAGACCGTCCAGCACCGCTCGCGGGCGCCCGGTCACCACCAGGTCCGCGGCGGCACGCAGGCCGTCGGCGATCTGCGGTGCCCGGGCGAGCAGGGCCTCCAGCGCGGCGTGCCGCGCCTCCCAGACGGCGAGGCCGGCTGGCGCATCCAGCTGCGGTGGGCCGTTCTCAGACTCCGGCCCGCCGGCGCCGGGCAGCTCCGACAGCTCGCTCTGCAGGACCCGGGCGGCTGCCTCGTCCGGCTCGTCGTCGGCGGCCACCATGGTCACGACGGCTCCCCTTCCGTGCCGCAGCGGCGCGACCCAGTTCCGCAGCGTCTGCTCAGTCGCCCACGCGACCCGGGCCCGCCGCGCGGTGAGCGCGCGGGCGGTGCAGGTCGGGAGCTCCGGCGGCGCGAGCCGACGTGGCGGACGCTGTTGTCGACCAGTTCCGGCTGGCCGGTCAGGACACCTCGCCACCGCCGGCCGGTCAGCGCTTCGAGGTTTCGCTTCAACGCAGGTGGCATCGATCCCCTGGCCGTTTCAGGTCGGCGCTCGACAGCGACCGCCGGTGTGGACAGTCACCCCCGTGGTGCCGACATCATGGCAACCGATGAGCGGGCAGCCCGGCGTTTCGTCGCTCATCGTCCATTGGCTGCACGGTTCCGCCCACCTGGGGGAGGCTGAGTCGGCCGTTCGGGCCACGCGTCCGGCCGTAGGGCCCGCACCCCGACCTCACGCCGCTGCGTGGGGGCCCGGCCGCAGCACGGAGCGCACCGCGCCCGTCCCGGCGGGCGGGAAGTGCCGGACGACCCGCCGCTGCAGTCGGCGGGCATCTCGTCGCACCCGATCGGTCCACCGGGCGAGGCGGACGCCCGCCGCCCGCCGGACGAGCCCCCCGTCCCGGGCTGCGGGCGCGCCCGCGCGAGCGAGGGTGGCGGCGTCCACCGTGCTGGCCGGTCAGGCTGTGGGCGGATGAATGGCGACGGTGCCGTTCGTGGCGGCCGCATGGCGACAGCGCGACGCGCTGATGGCATCCGGGTCGGAATCCGACCATGTGATCCACCCCTCTTGTAGTCCCCTTTGGCCGGTCGGTAGCTTTCTCGCCGCGATGCCAACGCCGTCCGTCGCCGGCCGCGGCTGTCCACTGAAGACCTGGGGGATTGGTCCATGACCGGCACGACGTCAGCCGTTCTGTCCACCGCGGCGCCGAGCCCGCCGTACCGTCGCGGCTTCGCCAACGCCGCGGAGTTGCGCGAGGTTGTCGCGGCGGCGCACCGCACCGCGCTGTGGCGCACCGCCGGGACGGCCGCGGTCGACCAGCTCAGCGTCCCGGTGCTTGCGCTGGCCATCGGGGTGTGGGCCCTGCCGGCGCTGCCGGTGTGGGCGGCGCTGCTGGTGGGCGCCCTCGCCGTGGCCGCCATCGGGCGCCAGCTGCGGGCCCTGGAGTGCCTCGTGCACGAGGCGTCGCACTTCAACTGGAGCCGGCGGCGGCGCGGGCTGAACGACGCCCTCGCGTTCGCCCTGGCCGCCCTGCCCACCGGGGCACGGATCGCGGACTACCGGGAGAGCCACCTGCGGCACCACGGCCGGTTCGGCACCGCCGACGACCCCGACCGGCAGCGGTACGAGGAACTGCGCCTGGAGGAGCTGGACCGCTCGTCGCTGCGCGCCTTCACCGCCGGGCTCGCCCGCCGGTTCGGCGCCTACCAGCGGGGCTGGCTGGCCAGCCTGGGCGCGGCCCCGGCGGTGACCGCGCTGCCGCTGGCCTGGGCGGCGGTGATGGTCGGCGTACCGGGCTGGCTGCTCGGCGGCCCGGCCGGGGCGTCCGGGGCCCTGGCGGTCTGGCTGCTGGGGCACGCCCTCGCCCTGCCCGTCATCCGGTTCGTCGGCGAGAGCTCCGAGCACGTCTACCGGGGCACCGAGACGGTGGTCGACGCGACGATCAGCAACCTGGGGCTGGTCCAGCGGCTCGTGTTCCACCCGCACGGGGACGGCTACCACACCGTCCACCACCTGTGGCCGGGCGTGCCGCACCACCGGATCGCCGCGCTGCACCGGGCGTTGCTGCGCCGGGACCACGGGTACGCGTCCGGCCTGCGCTACCGCACCCGGGTCCTCGCCCCGCCGGTGCGCGGCGCGGCCGGGCTCGGGTAGGGTGCCGGGGCGATGACCACATTCCACCTCGCCGACGAGGTCTGTGCGGCGTTCCCGGACGCCCGGGTGGTGCTGCTCACCGCCCGCGGCGTACGCGGCGGACAGCCCTGGCCCGCCGCGTCGACGGCCCTGGCCGAGCTGGAGCGCCGGTACGCCGCCGGCGACTTCGTGCCGGCGGACGAGAGCGACCCGCGCATCGCCGGGTGGCACGCGGCGTACCGGCGGTTCGGCTCCAACCCGCGGCGCATGCGCCCCAGCGTCGACGCCCTGTGCCGCCGGCTGGTGCGCACCGGCGGGCTGCCGCGGATCGGCGCCGCGGTCGACTGCTACAACCTCGTCTCGGTGTCCCACGGCTTCCCGGCCGGCGCGTTCGACCTGTCCCGCATCGCCGGTGACGTCGCCATCCGGTTCGCCCGCGACGGCGACGAGTTCACCCCGCTGGGCGAGCCGGACGCGGTGGAGCGCCCGCGCGCCGGCGAGGTGGTGTACGCCGACGCCGCCGGCGTGCTGACCCGGCACTGGAACCACCGCGACGCCGAGCGGACGAAGGTCACCCCGCAGTCGCGGGACGTGGTGTTCCTGCTGGAGACCGTCGACGCCGAGACCTTCGGGGCGGCGCTGGCGGCGGCGGCGCGGGAGCTGGCCGACCTTGTGGGCCCGCACGCCGGGCAGGTCACCGAGCACGTACTCGACGGCGAGCGCCGCGTCGCCCGCCTGGCCGGGGACGTACCCCTGGTCCAGCACCCCGAACCGGCGCGGCGACAGGGGGGCGTGCCCGGCGGCGGTGGCGAGCCGGCCGACGTCCCGGCGGCCCGGCCCTAGCGCGGTGCTCCCGGTCTATCTCAGCGGCCTGCTCCTCGGGCTCGCCCTGATCGCGCCGATCGGGCCGCAGAACGTCTTCATCGTGGGGCAGGGTCTCGCGGTCGGCATGCCGCGGGCCCTGTGGGCGGTGCTGGCCGCGGGCTTCTGCGACAGCCTGCTGATCGTGGCCGGCGCCGCCGGCGTCTCCGGCATCATCTCGGCCGTACCGGTGGTGCGGCTGGTGCTCCTCGCCGGAGGGGCGGTCTTCCTGGGCTACCTCGGCGTGCAGGGTCTGCGCAGCCGCGGCAGCCGGCTGGAGGGCCTGGACGCCAAACCCGTCGCACCGCGCCAGGTCATCGCGGGGACGGTGACCGTGTCGCTGCTGAACCCACACGCCATCCTGGACACCGTCGGGGTGATCGGCGCGGCCGTGGCGGCCCAGCCGGCCGACTCCCGGATGCTCTTCGCCGGCGGGACGCTGAGCGCCTCCTGGTTGTGGTTCCTGTTCCTCGCGGCGGCCGCGGCGATGCTGCGCCGCCGGCTGACTCCGCGGGCGACGGTCTGGTTCGACCGCGCCTCCGGGCTGGTCATGCTGTTCTTCGCCGTCCTGTTCTCGGTGGAGTTCGCCCGGGCCGTCACCGGCTGACCGTCCGGGTCGGCGGCCGGCGGGCCCGGGGAGCCCGCCGGCCGCACCGCGCCGGCTAGCCGCAGTCCCAGGTGACCGCCCGGTCGTCGACCGCGGAGATCGTCGAGGTTGCCGACCCAGGCCGCATGCCCACGACCACGCCGCCGTCGGTGACACCCGCTACCTCGACACCCCGGGGGCTGTCCGGGTCGGCCGGCGGCGGCTGGGGCAGCGGCACGGCCGTCCGCCCGTCACCGGTCAGCACCTTCGGGCTGTCGGCGGGGGCGATGTGCCCTCGCCGACCCGGCGGCGACCCGGTGATCCTAAGGATCGGCCCCCCACGGCCACCCGTCCGGTGGCGCTGACCGACAGGAGACCGGTCCGCTGCAGGGTCGGACCGGTGTAGACGGTGACCTGACCGGTGCGCAGGTTCCACCGCGCGGGCGGGGTGTTCTCGTCGTCGCCGGCCTTGGCGACGCGTCCGAGGACCCAGTCGCCGCTCACCCGCCTCGACGCGAGGGTCTCCCAGCCCTCGGGCGCCGTCACCACCTCCTGGTGGCCGTCGGGGTACCACAGCCGCAGCCGACCGTCCGGCGTGCCGCCGAACCGGCCGTCCTGGTAGCCCACCACCACGCCGTCCGCGGTCACGCCGGACACGGTCCACTCTCCCGGTTCGCCGAGCGTCCGCGGCGCGCTTTCGGCGCCGGGCGTCCAGAGGAGCGGCACGGTGACGCCGTCGCCGTACGCCTGGCCGGCGACATGGCCGCGCTCGTTGATCCCGACCGCGACGGCGGTGTGGTATCCGGGCGGGGCCGCCAGCTCCTGGATGCCCCCGTCGCTACGACGATGCCGTACAGGCCCGGATAGCGACGCTGCGCGCGCAGCTGAGCCGCGCCGAGGCCTTCGCCGCCGACCTCACCGGTCGGCTCGACGCCCTGGGCCGGCCCGTGGAGGCGGCCACCGGCGCCGGCCGCTGACCGCGGCGACACCACCACCGGCGGCGGCGCGGCGGGCCCCGCGGTGGGCGTGACGTCATCGCCGGCCGGCGGCTGACGGTCGCCAGGACGCAACCGGCCCGACCATCCCGAGGACTCTCCGGCTCCGGGCAGGCGCGGCGGCCTGTGGCGCGGCGGCCGGGTCAGTGGCCGACGCGCAGTCGTCCGGCGAGGTTGTCGTGGATGCGGGCGCTGGGCCGGTTGAGTTCGACGATCTCGACCTTCTTGCCGCGGGCGGTGTACTTGGTGGTGATGGCGTCCAGCGCCGCGACGGAGGAGGCGTCCCAGATGTGGGCGTGGGTCATGTCGATGACCACGTTGTCGGGGTCGCCCGCGTAGTCGAACTGGTAGACCAGGTCGTTGCTGGAGGCGAAGAACAGCTCGCCGTGGACGGAGTAGATGCGGGTGGTGCCGTCGGGGTCCAGGACGCTGGTGACCTCGACCAGGTGCGCCACGCGGCGGGCGAACAGCACCATCGCGGCCAGCACGCCGAGGACGACGCCGATGGCGAGGTTGTGGCTGAGCAGGGTGGCGGCCACGGTGGTGACCATGACGATGGTCTCGCTCCACGGCATCCGCCTGAGCGTTGCGGGGGCGATGCTGTGCCAGTCGAACGTCCCCACCGCCACGATGATCATCACAGCGACCAGGGCGGCCATCGGGATCACCGCGACCACGTCGCCGAGGGACACCACGAGGACGAGCAGGAAGATCCCGGACAGGAAGGTCGACAGCCGGGTGCGGGCCCCCGAGGCCTTCACGTTGATCATGGTTTGGCCGATCATGGCGCAGCCGCCCATGCCGCCGAAGAACCCGGTGACGATGTTGGCCACGCCCTGGCCCCAGGACTCGCGGGTCTTGTTGGAGTGGGTGTCGGTGATGTCGTCGACGAGCTTGGCGGTCATCAGCGACTCCATCAGCCCGACCAGCGCCACCCCGAGGGCGAACGGCGCGATGAGCTTGAGGGTGTCCAGGTTGTAGGCGATGTCCGGCAGGCCGAACATCGGCAGGCTGTCGGGCAGGGTGCCCTCGTCGCCGACGTTCGGCACCGCCAGGTGCGCAACGGCGGTGAACACCGTCAGGGCGATGATCGCCACCAGCGGCGCGGGGACGGTGGTGGTGAACCGGGGCAGGAACACCATGATCGCCAATGCGACGGCGACCATCGGGTAGACCAGCCACGGCACGCCGACCAGGTGCGGCACCTGCGCCATGAAGATCAGGATCGCCAGGGCGTTGACGAAGCCGACCATGACGCTGCGGGGGACGAACCGCATCAGCCGGGCCACCCCGAGTACGGCCAGCAGCACCTGAATGATGCCGCCGAGGATGACCGCGGCGACGAGGTAGCCCAGGCCGTGCTCTCTGGCCAGGGGCGCGACCACCAGGGCGATCGCCCCCGTCGCGGCGGTGATCATGGCTGGGCGTCCGCCGCAGAACGCGATCGTGACGGCCATGGTGAACGAGGCGAACAGGCCCACCTTCGGGTCCACCCCGGCCAGGATCGAGAAGGAGATCGCCTCCGGGATCAGCGCCAAGGCGACGACCAGGCCGGCGAGGATCTCGGTACGCAGGACGCGCGGGGACAGCCAGGCGGGGCGCGACAGGCGCGGCGGGCGGGCAGGCGACAGCAGCGAGGGCATCCAGCTCATTTCCACTCGGGCCCGGGTACGGGCGCGGCACCGACCCGCGACGCCGCGGGCGTCGGTCGGTCCGTGATCGATTCGGCGAGACCACGCCCGGCCGAGATGCGGGCCAGGCCATCCAACGTCAGGAGCTGCCCAGGGGCCGCTGTGCCGCCACGCCTGAGCAACTGGTCTCACTCTACCCGCCGGCCACGGCAGAGTTGCCGGACGGGCCAGTGGGAGAGATCACCGGTCACCCTGCCGGGAGGTTGCCGCGCCGCGTCACGGCGCGGCGGGCTGCGCGGCCAGCGCCGCGGCCAGCCCTCGGCACCAGGCCATCCGCGCCACCGCGGTCTCCGGGCAGTCGCCGTACGCGGTGGCCAGCCGGCCTGAGAACCCCTGCGCGCCGTACCGGGTGACCGCCTCGGTCACCGCCTCCCACGCCTGCGCGGTGGTGGGCTGCTGCGAGGCCTGCAGGTTCGAGGCGAACAGCGCCTCGGCGGTGAAGTCGGAAACCGTGCCGATCATGGCTGCCCCCCGCGGTGGGTGTCTCCTGCTGTCAGGGACACTCAACGCCTGCCCCGTTGCCGGACAACACCCCGCACGGTTGCCGGAGGGTTGCCGACCGGCCGGGCGGCCGACCGGACACCGGACAGGCGCCCGCACCACAACGCACACAGACGCGGGCACCGCCGCGCGAGCATGATCACGGCATCGCGCACCGGCCCTGGCGGCACCGCGGCGGGATGGACGGGCGGTCAGGCGGACAGGGCGGCATACCGGGCCAGGTACAGCGGCCAGCCACCGTCACCGGCCACGCCGTCGCGGACCGACTCCCAGCCGGGGCCGTGCCGGTCGAGGTGCCGATGCTCCAGCTCCACCCGGGTGCGCTCGGGGGTCTCGGCAACGAAGTGGACCTCGACCTCGCTGGTGTTGTCGGGCTCGGCTTCGATCCGCCACTGTGGGCTGATGTCCCAACTGAACACCACCCGGTGCGGCGGCTCGTACGCCAGGACGCGCGCCCAGCGGCACTCGCTGCCGTCCTCGCCGCGGTCGTAGATGTGCCCGCCCACCTTGGGCTCGAAGACGGTTTCGGCGATCGGCACACCGAGCAGGTTGTGCTCCCGCGGCTTGAAGTCGCCGAACCGTTCGGTGAACAGGACGAAGGCACGCGCGACCGGCGCGTCCACCACGATCTGCCGCCGCACCACGACGGCCGATGCCTGGGTCATGACCTCTCCTCGTCTGCTTGTTCCGCGATGTCCTGGAAGCCGGCCAGCGCACGGCTCCAGAACGTGTCGAGCTGATCCCGCAACGCGGCCAGCCCCGCCGGGTTCAGCCGATACACCCGCCGGGTGCCCTCGGCGCGGTCGGCCACCAGGCCAGCCTCCTTGAGCACCCTCAGGTGTTGGGACACCGCCGGCCGGCTGATCGGCAACTCGTCGGCCAGCTCCCCGACCGCTTTCGGCCGCTGCGCCAGGCACGCCACGATCGCGCGCCGGCTGGGGTCGCCCAGCACCTCCCAGCCGTCCCGTCCTTGGTAAGCTGCCACGAACGGTAAGCTACGACTAACGGCGTCGGTCCGTCAAGAGAGCCGTCTTCGGAAGTCGCCGGCGCCGCCCCGGGGGCCGGGAGCGCACGCGCGGGGCAGCCATCGCTCGGTCCCGCGCGGACCCCTCACCCTCGTGTTCCCGCGTCTGGACCGACGAGCACGTTGCCGCAGCTGCCCGCCACCGCGCCGAGCGGGAGCGGCGACGTGTCGCCCGGGCGTCACGGTCGGCCGAGGGGCGCGCCGGGGCGGTTCGGCATCCCGCGGTGCGGCGGCGGACCGCCCTTCGTGGATCTCTTCGGTCCACACGACCCAAGTGATCTACCGCGGGGCGGCCCGCCGTTACCGTGGTGACCTCGGTGGGTTCGGCCACAGTGGATGATCAGGCGTTGCGGATGATGCTCGGGTGCCATCAGGGCGTGTGGCGCACCGGCCTCAGGCGAGCATCGTGAGGTAGAACTGCTGGTTGGGGCCGTCATGGTCCGGATACTGGATCAGTTGGGTGCCGATCTTGACCGTGCCGTTCGGTACGTCCATCACGTACGCGGTGGCCACGCTGCGAATCTTGTACATGGTGTTGGAGTTGACCGGGTTGAGATACCAGCGTTCGTTCGCGCCGTCATTGCAGTCGTGCTGGACGAGGCCAGCGCCGGGCTGGTGGGATGCGTCCGCCACGGTCAGACACTTGCCGCTGCGCATGTTGCGGAGCCAGAAGGTGCCGCCGCCGCGCGCCTCCAGGCGCCACTGCTGGTTCTGCTGGTAGTCGGGGACCTTGACCGGCCACTGGATCACCGGCGCGCCGTTGTCGTGCGAGGCTCCCGCCACCTCGACGGCCAGGCTGCCGGTGGTGGTGATGCGGTAGACGTGGCCGGGCATGGCCGGGTCGGCGTAGGCCGGGGTGGCGGCCAGGATCGTCGCGGAGACCGCCAGGGCGCAGAGCGCGGATCCGAGTCGACGCACATTGGGGAAACGGGGTGTGGACATGGGCGTTCCTTTCGGCTGATGGGACAGGAATGGCAGGGTGAGGTAGTGGTCCGTGCGGCGCAGCCCTTGGGTCCGCCGTAGGGGCGGACACAGGGGCCCACCGCGGCCCGGTCTGCGCCGCGTCCGGCCGTGAGCCGGTCAGGACTGCGTTGGTGAACATCGCTCGGGTCCGAGCGATCGTGATCGATTTCAGTGGTGTGCTCATCGTCGGCTTCCTGCTGCGCTCCTCTCCACGGGTGTGAGGCCCAGCC
>DATMJT010000128.1:0-15289 GCA_035553735.1 Pilimelia sp. | reverse complement strand
GACCCGGCGCACGTAGAGCGACGGCGGGGTGAGCAGGGTGCCGTCGGCGAACAGGCAGCGGGCGTCGTAGCCGTCGTGGGACAGCTCCCCGCCGACCAGCACGCGGCCGTCCGGCAGGTGCAGCGGGGTGCCGGCGACCGGCTCCACCCAGCGCGGGTCGGCCAGCTCGGCGTGCACCTGGGTCTCGCCGGTGCGGGGGTCGACGGCCAGCACCAGGCCGTGCTGCTGGAGCCGCCGCAGCACGGTGATCAGCGGCCCGCCACAGGGGCTCGGCCCGCGACCGGTGCCGGCGGCGGGTCCGCCACCGGCGGCCCAGCCGGCGGCGACCAGGTAGGGGTAGGTCTCCCGGTCCCAGTGCACGTCCACCCAGCCGCCGTCGAGGTCGAGCAGGTGCAGCGTCACCTCGGCGTTCGGGGCGCCGGCCGGAGGGTACGCCAGCACGGTCGGCGGGTTCTGCGGCTCGCTGGGGTCGTGCAGGTGCCAGCGGGGCACCCGCGACTCGTCCACCCGCGCGGCCAGCATGCTGGTCCCGTCCGGGCTCCACCAGTAGCCGCGGTGGCGGCCGAACTCCTCGGCCGCCACGAACTCGGCCGACCCCCAGCTCACGGCGGGGTCGGGCTCGCCGGCCAGCAGGGTGTCGCCCCCGGCGGCGTCGACGACGTGCAACGCGCGCCCCGAGACGTAGGCGATGTGAGCTCCGGTGGGATCGGGCCGGGCGTCGACCGCCGGCCCGGCCACCGGCACCTCCACCACGTCGCCCTGCCGCAGGTCGGCCCGGAACAGCCGGCCGGCGAGGGTGAACGCGGCGACCGCCCCGGCGCAGTCGAGGGCGTAGCCGCCGATGCCCGCGGTCACCAACCGCTGGCGCTCCCGGGCCGCCCGCTCCTGCGCGGGCGGCACGGCCGGCGCCGCGGCGAGCAGCTGCGCCGGGTCGGCGACCAGGCGCTCGGCGCCGGTGTCCAGGTCGAGCACCCACAGCCGGTCCACCGGGTCGTGCGGGCCGGTGGAGCGCAGGAACACCACGCGCGCACCGTCTCCGGTGACGCTCACCGCGCGCGGGGCACCGCAGCTGAATCGGCGGGTACGTGCTGCCAGCTCGGGATAGTCCACGTCTGCGATCGTCTCCCACGGCGGCCCGAAACGTCTCGCCCACCGGGGCGCGTGTCGATCCCACCGGCGGCGGGGCGCACCGCCCACCGACCGGGTGGCTGACCAGGACCGCGACCGGTCCGCCCCGCGACCGGCGACTACAGTGGCCGGGTGACCCACGCCGGCAGCCCCGACCCGGTCTCCGGCCGCGCCGGGGCCGTGACCGCGTCCGACCGGATCATCTTCGTCCACGCCCACCCGGACGACGAGTCGATCGGCACCGGCGCCACGATGGCGCACTACGCCGCCGCCGGGGCGCACGTCACGCTGGTCACCTGCACCCTCGGCGAGGAGGGTGAGGTGCACGTGCCCGAGCTGGCCGGGCTGGCCGCCGGGGCGGGTGACCAGCTCGGCGGCTACCGGCTCGCCGAGCTGGCGCGGGCGTGCGCCGCGCTGGGGGTCACCGACCACCGGATCCTGGGCGGCGCCGGCCGCTACCGCGACTCCGGGATGATGGGCGAGCCCAGCAACGACCACCCGCGCTGCTTCTGGCGGGCGGACGTGGAGGAGGCCGCCGGCCAGCTGCTGGAGGTGCTCCGTGAGGTGCGGCCGCAGGTGTTGGTGACCTACGACCCGAACGGGTTCTACGGCCATCCCGACCACATCCAGGCCCACCGGGTGGCCATGCGGGCGGCACAGCGGGCCCGTGCGGAGGGCTTCGGCCCGGCCAAGATCTACTGGACGGCGGTGCCGCGCAGCGTCCTGGTGGCGGGCATGGAGTCGTTCGCCGAGGCGGCGAACAACCCGTTCGCCGGGGTGGAGCGGGTGGAGGACTACCCGTTCGGCACGCCGGACGACGAGATCGCCGCGGCGGTCGACGGCACCGACGTCTTCGCCGCCAAGGTGGCCGCGCTGCGCGCCCACGCCACCCAGATCCCGGACGACTCCTGGCTCTTCTCGGTCGCGGCCAACTTCGGCGGCGAGTTCATGGGCATCGAGTTCTACACCCTGGCCGACGGGCGGCGCGGCCCTGCCGGGGGCCCGCGCGGCTGGGAGTCGGATCTGTTCGCCGGCCTGCGCGGGTGAGCCGGCGGTGACCGGGGCAGCGTCCGAACCCGCCGCCGTGCCCGCTGCCGCGGCGGGCCCCGCGGGGCCCGCCGAGTCGCCGGGGCCCGCCGAGCCGCCGGGGCCGCCGGCCTGGTGGCGGCCCCTGGACGCCGCGCTGCGGATCAGTGGCGGCCTGGTCGCCGCGGTCGGCGCGCTGGCCAGCGCGGTGCTGGAGCTGCAGCTGGCGCCGTACCGGGTGGGTGGGGTCCTGGTCGGCGTCTCGGTGCTGCTCGCGGTCGTCGTCAACGCCGCGCTGCCCTGGTTCACCGCCGTGACCACCGGGCGGCGCCGGCTCGCCCTGCTGCCGGCGGGCCTGTGGTTCGTGGTGATGATGGCGGCCGGCGTCCGACGCGACGAGGGTGACTTCCTGCTCGTGGGGGACTGGGTGGGCGTGCTCACGCTGGCTCTCGGTTCGATCGCCTTCGGGGTCGCCGGGTACCGTCTGGTGCTGCGCCCGCCGGTCCAGCCCGCCCGGGCCGCTCCGGGGGGCGCGGCCCGTACGGCGCCCTGATCGACGCCTCGCACCCGCGTCCTCCGTGCCCGGGGTGCTGCTGCTGGCGCCCTCGGCCCCGCCCGCCGGACGGGTCCCGGCGCGGTCGCGCGTGCCGCGGCGGGGCACGATGGCGTGCCGCAGCGTGCGCCCCCGAAGTGGCGTCGCGGAGGCGGCGCGGAGCCGACCGCCGATGCCGTCGCATCTCGACGGATGGTGGCCAAGCCGTTACGTGTGATGCCTGGCGCGTGATCCGAAGAGACGGTAAAGAAAACAGGCGAGAAAAGTTCAACTGGCGTTGGCGACGCGGAGCCGCGGCCCCGGTGCGCCGTGGCAGACCGTGTGGGGAGGCGTGCGATGAGGCAGCGGTGGTTGCCGGTCGGGGTACTGGCGCTCGTCCTGTTCGTCATCAACGTGGTGGCGCGGCTGGTGACCCGCTGGCGCTACCCCGACGACGCCCGGGCCCAGGACTGGATCACCGTGCTGATGCTCGCCGCGGTGGGACTGGTGGCCCTCGGCGTCGCGGCCTGGTGGGCCCGGCGCTACCCCACGGGCCGGTGGACGCTGGACCTGGCCCTCGCGGCGCTGACCGGACTGCTCCTGGCCGTGTTCGTGGGTCCGTTCATCAGCGGCACCACCCCGTTCGCGTTCGGCGCCGGCGTCTTCTTCAAGCAGATCTGGCAGTGGGCGGGCTTCGTGGGCGTGGGCGCGTTGGTCGGCTTCCTCGTGGTGACCGCCTTCGGACTGGACTACCGGTCCGAGTCGCTGCGCCGGTTCGCCCAGTCCAGGCTCGCCAGGCCGCGCCGGGTGGTGCGCCGCTGACCGCCCACGGCGCGGGCGCGACCGCGGCGGGGCGCCGGTCCGGCCACGCACGCGCCCGCGGCGGCGTGCGACCGGGGCAGGCGGGTTCAGCCGGGGGCGTACCGGGTCAGGTACTCGTGATGGGTGCGGAACCCCAGCCGGGCGTAGCACGCCACCGCGGCCGCGTTCTGCTCCTCCACCTGGAGGTACGCCCGGTCCGCGCCGCGGCCGGCCGCCCAGCGGGCCAGCTCCGCGACCACCCGCCGGGCCAGGCCGCGCCGCCGGGCGGCCGGGATCACCTCGACCAGCGACAGCCCCAGCCAGCCGCGCCCGTCGGCCGCCGCCCCGGTGACCGCGCCCCGCCCGACCGCCAGCAGCGCTCCGTCGATGGCGCGCACCTCGGCGAAGCGGACCGGGTCCACCGCGGTCAGCAGGTGCCGGGCGACGGGCGGCAGCTGACCCTTGCGGCCGGCGACCAGGGCCAGCCACTCCCGGGACGGCGTGGGCGTGAGCCGCACGACCGGGTCAACGCCGTTGCCAGCCGACGCATCGCCGGTGGGCGCGGCGGCACGGGCCGGGTCGGCCCGGCTGTGCAGGTCCGCCAGCGCGGCGGTCTGCACCAGCGTGCGCGCCCGGTACGGCCAGCCGCGGCGCACCAGCTCGGCGTCCACCGGCGCGGCGTAGGGCAGCGGCACGCTCACCATGGGCCGCAGGTCACGGTGCCGGTACCAGCGGATCACCTCGTCCACGGCGGCGGCCAGCGGGACGCCGGGGTCGCCGAGCGGCAGCGCCGAGTTGGCCCGCGCCGTCCAGCCCGCGCCCGCGCGCAGCAGCCAGTCGCCGAGCCGGGCGGTCTCCGGCGCCGGCCAGCCGGCCGCCGCGGCCAGCTCCAGCTCCCGCAGCTCCGGCCCGCCGGGGCGACGCCGCGGCGGCACCCGCCGGGCCCGGTGGATCCGGGCGACCGCCACGCGCACCGGGCCGCCGCGGGTCGCCACCGTGACCTCGCTCTCGGTCAGCTCGACCAACTCGCCCAGTACGTCCGAGAAGACGGGCCGGTTATCGCGGATTCCGACGATATGTCGCACCACCACCCGGTGCCCGAGGTCGCGGCTGCCCAGCACGATCGCTCACCCCCCGGCCCGAGATACTAGGCTCATACCCGCCGCGGACGACGCGGCGTGGCTTGCGGAGGGGAAAGGCCCGTGACCTACATCATCGCCGAGCCGTGCGTCGATGTGCTCGACAAGGCGTGCATCGAGGAGTGCCCGGTCGACTGCATCTACGAGGGTAACCGGATGCTGTACATCCACCCGGACGAGTGCGTCGACTGCGGCGCGTGCGAGCCGGTGTGCCCGGTGGAGGCGATCTTCTACGAGGACGACGTCCCGGAGCAGTGGAAGGACTACACCGCCGCGAACTACGAGTTCTTCGAGGACCTCGGCTCGCCCGGCGGCGCCTCCAAGGTCGGGAAGATCGACAAGGACGCCGCGTTCGTCGCCGGCCAGCCGCCGCGCGGGGAGGCGCACTGAGCGCACCGACCGGGCCGGCCGCGACCGCCCGCCGGCTCTCGGCCGGCCTGCCCGACTTCCCCTGGGACCTGCTGGAGCCAGCCAAGCGGCGGGCGGCGGAGCACCCCGACGGCATCGTCGACCTGTCCATGGGCACCCCGGTGGACCCGGTGCCCCCGGCGATCCGGGCCGCGCTCGCCGAGGCCGCCGACGCCCCCGGCTACCCGCTCACCGCGGGCACCGCGGCCCTGCGCACGGCCATCGCCGGCTGGGTGGGCGCCGCCTGCGGTGCCGCCCCGGGCTTCGCCGTGCTGCCCACGGTCGGCTCCAAGGAGCTGGTGGCCGGGCTGCCCACCCTGCTGGGCCTCGGCCCGGGCGACGTGGTCGTGCTGCCCGGCGTCTGCTACCCGACCTATGAGGTCGGCGTACGCCTCGCCGGTGCCACGCCCGTGCGTGCCGACTCGCTGACCGCCGTCGGCCCCACCAGCCGGGTGCGACTCGTCTGGGTCAACTCTCCGGCCAACCCCACCGGGCGGGTGCTACCGGCCGAGCACCTGCGCAAGGTCGTCGACTGGGCCCGGGAGCGCGGTGCCGTGGTGGCCTCCGACGAGTGCTATCTGCCGCTGGGTTGGGAGGCCGAGCCGGTCTCGGTGCTCGACCCGCGGGTGTGCGGCGACCGCGTCGACGGGGTGCTGGCGGTGCACTCGCTGTCCAAGCGGTCCAACCTGGCCGGCTACCGGGCCGGGTTCGTGGCCGGCGACCCCGCGCTGGTCGCCGAGCTGCTCGCGGTGCGCAAGCACGCGGGGCTGATCGTGCCGGCGCCCGTCCAGGCCGCCATGGTCGCGGCGCTGGGGGACGAGGAACACGTGGCACGGCAGCGCGCCCGCTACGCCGCCCGGCGCGCGCGGCTGCGCGCCGCCCTGGTCGGCGCGGGCTTCACCATCGAGCACTCCGAGGCCGGGCTGTACCTGTGGGCCACCCGCGGCGAGGACGGCTGGGCCACCGTGGACTGGCTCGCCCGCCGCGGGGTGCTGGTGGCCCCCGGCGCGTTCTACGGACCCGCCGCGCAGCGGCACGTGCGGGTCGCGCTGACCGCCTCCGACGAGCGGGTGGCCGCCGCCGCTTCCCGGCTGGGCTGACCGCCCGGCTGGGCCGAGCACCGCCGGAGTGGGGTGCTGCGGGCGCCGGTGTGGGCCCTGCGGGCGCCGGCCCTGCACCGCCGGGCGGGCGCGCTCCGGGGTGCCGGCGCGCGTGCGGTCGGCTAGCGTGCAGGCATGGCCGAGACCCCGATCGTCGCCGTGCGCGGTGAAGCCGTACACGAGGTGCCCCCGGAGACCGCCCGGTTCACCGTCACCGTGGCGGCCCGCGACGCCGACCGGCAGACCACGCTCACCCGGCTGGCCGAGCGGACCGATGCCGTGCGGGCGGTCCTGGACAGTTACGCCGAGGCGGTCGAGCACCGGGAGACGGAGGCCGTGCAGGTGCGGCCGGAGCTCAAGCGCCGGGGCGAGCGGGTGTCGGCGTACGTGGCCAGCCTGGCCACCACCGTGTCGGTGCGCGATTTCGCGGTGCTCGGGGAGCTGATGCTGCGGCTCGCCGACGAGGAGCAGACCAGCGTGTACGGCCCGTGGTGGGGCCTGCGTCCGGGCAGCGAGGTGCACCGCGCCGCCCGGCGGGCCGCGGTGGACGATGCCGTGCGCCGCGCCCGGGAGTACGCCGAGGCCGTGGGATCGCGCCTGGGCGATCTGCTGGCCATCACCGATGTCGGGATGTCGGGGCCGCAGCCGATGGCCATGACCCTGGCCGGCGGCGCCCGTGGCGGCGGCGGGGGCCTCCCCGAGCTGGACCTGGAGCCGCAGCGGCAGACGGTGGTGGCCTCCGTCGAGATGCGGTTCACCATGACGCCGCCCACCGCGCTCGGCTGACCGTGCGCACGGCGCGGCCCGGCCGGCTGCCGCGCGCCGCCGCCGTCCGGCGCGTTGTCGTCCTCCGGCCGTGACGGTACGCTCAACCGCGTGCGTACCGCGTCCCACGCTCTGTAGATCTCGGAGGCAACCGTGCCGAGGTCGCCGCGCGGTACGCTGATCGTCCGGAACGGACCCCCGACTCGGGGGTCCGTTCCGTCGTTCGGGGCTGCGGCGAGCGCGGCTTCGGCGCCCGCTGCGGCTGCGGCGGGCGGAGCGGAGCCGGCCGACGTGGCCGACGCGGCGACGGGAGCGGCATGGGGCGCCGCGGCGGGCGGCGCGACGGGAGGGGTGCCCGCAGCCGCCGGGTGCCCGACCCCGCCGACGTGGCCCGGCGTGCCCGGCGATCTGCTCGCCCGGGCCCGGGCCCTGGCCGACGCGCCGCCGCCGTCCGGTGCGGGCCGGCGGATCCTGGGTTTGGCGGGCGCCCCCGGCGCCGGCAAGTCGACCCTTGCCGCCGCGCTGGCCGCCGCGCTCGGGCCGGTCGCCGCGGTGGTGCCGATGGACGGATTCCACCTGGCCGGGTCGGTGCTCCGCCGCCTCGGCCGCGAGGGCCGCAAGGGCGCCCCGGATACCTTCGACCCGGACGGGTACGCGGCCCTGCTGCGCCGGCTGCGGGCCGCGCCACCCGCGCTGGTCTACGCCCCGGAGTTCCGGCGCGACATCGAGGAGCCGGTGGCCGGCGCCGTCGAGGTGCACCCGCGGGTCCGTCTCGTGGTCACCGAGGGCAACTACCTGCTGGTTCCCACCGGCGGCTGGGCGCCGGTGCGGGCGCTGCTGGACGAGGCGTGGTACGTCGAGGTCGACGAGCGGCTGCGCATGGAGCGGCTCATCGCCAGGCACCGCGCCCACGGGCGGACGGCCGCGGCGGCGGCCGCCTGGGCGCGGGGTAGCGACCAACGCAATGCCGAGCTGATCGCGGGGACCCGGGCCCGCGCAGACCTGACGGTGCGCCTGGACCGGGCGCCGTCGGCGGGGTCGGTGCCGCGCGGCTCGCCAGCCGCCGGCCCGCCCGGCACGGAGCGTCCATGACCGGGTGCCGGCGGGCGTCGGCGGCGGCTCGGGGCCCCGGCTGACGGTCGCCGCCGCGGAGCCGGGCGGACACCGCGACGGCCGCCCCCGCCACCACCAGGAGCCCAAGCACCCACGCCGGCAGCGGCACGCCGCTCACCGTCCCACCGACGGTCCGCCGACGGTGGCGGCGCGGCGCGGGACCCCAGCGCACGCCGCGCCGCCACCGGCTCCACGGGTGCACGTGACCGTTGCGCGCCGCGGGGCCGGGTGTGCCCCCGGCGCCGCGGACGCGGTCCGCGCGTCCCGCCCGTTCACGGGCACGGCCGCGCCGACCCGGGACGCCGCCGCACCGGTGCCGATCCGACCGGTCCGGTCGGCGCCCGGCGGGCCCGCCGCCGGCGCGGCGGTGGGCCCGCCGGGCGCCTGTGGGGCGTTCCTGTGCACCTGATGGCTCCTCCTCGCCGACGGGCCGGGCACCGTCCGGCCGGTTCCAACGTGCCGGATGTGACCATCGGGCAGTTATCGGTTGACCGCCCGGTGTTTCCGGCCGATCCCGTCGGGTGCTCCGGCCCATCGGCCTAACCCGGAAGAAGTCCATGGCGCCTGTGCGGTCGGCGGGTCGGCGCCGGCCCCGGTCACCGGACTGCGCCCCGGCGGCGGGGCCGACGGGGCGCAGGTAGGAGGAGCGGTCAGCTGCTCACGCCGGGCTGGGAGGCGGAGGTGCCCTCCAGGACCCGGTCGCCCTGCCCGGAGCCTCTGCCGACCTCGATGCGGCGCGGCTTGGCGCGCTCGGCGACCGGGATGGTGATGGTCAGCACGCCGTCCTGGTAGGTGGCGTTGATCCGGTCCACATCCAGGCCCTCGCCGAGGGTGAGCTGGCGCTGGAACGTGCCGGTGGCCCGCTCCTGCCGCAGCCACTGCACGTCGTTGTCGGTGCGCGCGCTGCGCTGTGCGCGGATGGTCAGCGTGCCACCCTCGACGTTCACGTCCACCGAGTCGGGGTCGGCGCCGGCAAGGTCGCAGTGCAGCACGTAGTGGTCGCCCGAACGGTAGAGGTCGATCGGCATGGCCAGCGGTACCTGCCGGCCGCTGGCGGCGCCGAAGACCTGCTCGGCCAGGCGGTCGAAGTCGCGGAACGGGTCGAATCGCAGCACCACGGAAACCACCTCCTACGGGACCCCGCCCGCCGGGCCCTCCGACGGGCAGTGGCGCTAGCTTCGCGTTCTGCACGCGCCCGTGGCGTCGGTCGAGCGGCCGCGGGCCGACCGGCGGGACGCGATGTCCCGGTGCGTGGCCGTCCCGGCGCATGGCCGTCCCGGTCACCGCGCTGATGAGGCGCGACACCTCCATTATTAGCACTCGGCGGCCGAGAGTGCCAGAAGTTCGGGGCGGTTCCGCGGCGGTCCATCGGCGGCCGGCGCGTACAGTGCGTGCCATGGCCCTTCCGCTGAGTCCCGAGGTGCTGGCCGATCCGGTGCTGCTGACCCGGGCCCTGGTCGACATCGAGAGCGTCTCCGGCAACGAAGCGGAGATCGCCGACGCGGTGGAGGATGCCCTGCGGGCGACCGGTCACCTGAGCGTCCAGCGCTACCGCCACACCATCGTGGCCCGCACCGACCTGGGCCGGGCTCAGCGGGTCGTGCTCGCGGGCCACCTCGACACGGTGCCGCTGGCCGACAACTTCCCGTCCCGGGTCGAGGGGGACCTCATCTACGGCTGCGGCGCGGCGGACATGAAGGCCGGCACGGCGCTGGCGCTGCACCTGGCGGTGACCGTGCCGAGCCCGCGTTACGACGTGACGTACCTGTTCTACGAGGCCGAGGAGGTCGAGGCCGCGCGCAACGGGCTGAACCTGGTCTCCACGGCGCACGCCGACTGGCTGGCCGGAGACTTCGCGGTGCTGCTGGAGCCGACCTACGGGGCCGTGGAGGCCGGCTGCCAGGGCACCCTGCGGGCGACCGTCGCGACCCACGGCCGACGCGCCCACTCGGCCCGTTCCTGGCTCGGTGACAACGCCATCCACGCCGCCGCCGAGGTGCTGCGGCGGCTGGCGGAGTACCCGGCCCGCAGCGTCACCCTCGACGGCTGCACCTACCGGGAGGGGCTCAACGCCGTCGGGATCACCGGTGGCGTGGCGGGCAACGTCATCCCGGACTCGTGCGTGGTCACCGTCAACTTCCGGTTCGCGCCCGACCGCTCGCCGGAGGACGCCGAGGCCCACGTGCGGGAGGTCTTCACCGGATACGAGGTGACCATCGTCGACCTCGCACCGGGCGCGCTGCCCGGCCTGTCCGCCCCGGTGGCCAAGGAGTTCCTGGCGGCCGTCGATGCCCCGCCCGCCGCCAAGCTGGGCTGGACCGACGTGGCCAGGTTCGCCGCGCTCGGCGTACCGGCGCTGAACTTCGGCCCGGGTGATCCCAACCTGGCGCACACCCGCGAGGAGCACGTGGAGATCGGCCGGATCCGCGCCGGGGCCGAGCTGCTCCGGCGGTGGCTCGCCCCCTGACCGGCGGGTCGCCTGTCCGCCGGTCCGCCTGTCCGCGTGGTCGCGGGCTCGCCGGCGCCGCCCGGGTGGCCCGGCTGCGGGGCCGCCCGCGGCGGTTGAGGCGCTCCGGCGCCGCCGATGCCGGCGCTTTCGCCCGGCGCCGGTGGCCCGGCGCGGCTACCGTGATCGCATGACGTACAGCAACGGTCGGGCGGGCGCCCACCGGCCGACGCCGGAGCGGCACCGCGGCGCGGTCACCCTGCGGCGGGAGGCCATCCCGCCCAGCACCGCCGACGAGAAGCTACTGGACTCGCGCCTGCGGGCCGACTGGAAGACCCGCGACGCCTGGCGCGCCCTGCGGATCCTGTCCGAGTTCGTGGAGGGCTTCGAAACGCTGGCCGACCTGCCGCCGGCGGTCAGCGTGTTCGGGTCGGCGCGCAGCAAGCCGGGCAGCCCGGACTGGGAGCTGGCCGAGCAGCTCGGTCGGGCGTTGGCACTGGCCGGCTACGCCGTGATCACCGGTGGCGGGCCGGGCGTCATGGAGGCGGCGAACAAGGGTGCCGCCGAGGCGGGCGGGCTGTCCGTGGGGCTGGGCATCGAGCTGCCGTTCGAGCAGGGCATCAACGACTGGGTCGACATCGGCATCGACTTCCGTTACTTCTTCGCCCGCAAGACCATGTTCGTCAAGTACGCCCAGGCGTTCGTCGTCCTGCCGGGCGGCTTCGGCACGCTGGACGAGCTGTTCGAGGCGCTCACCCTGGTGCAGACCCGCAAGGTCACCCGGTTCCCGGTGGTGCTGATGGGCGAGGCGTACTGGTCCGGGCTGCTGGCCTGGCTGCGCGACACCATGCAGGCCGACGGCAAGATCGGGCCGGATGACCTGGACCTGATGCTGGTGACCGACGACGTGACCGAGGCGGTCCAGCACCTCGTCGCCGCCGACGCGGCGCTGGCCGCCGAGCAGGAGGCGGCCGCGCAGTCGGCGCTGCGCCGTACCGCGGCCGACCAGCAGGCCGCCACGGCGAGCCGCGGCGCGGCCGGCTGACCGCACCGAGGCGGCCGCGCACAGGTCCCGGTTCGACCAGGACCCCGCGCAGACCGTGACGATGGCGGCGCCTCTACCGCTGCTGACCGCGCGGCCGAACACCTCGGCCGGGGGCGGGCCCGGCGGGGCTTCGGTCGGTGCCGGCCGCTCCGGCGGAGACCTCGGCCGGGTTGACCGCGCCGAACCCTCGGCCGGGTTGACCGCGCCGAACCCTCGGCCGGGTGGACCGTGCGATACTCCGGCGCGGCCGGGCCCGGCCCGGCGCGGCCCCGGGTGGGGAGGTCCCGCTCGGGTGGCAGGCTGGCACAGCGCGGTCCGGGTCAGGGGCCGAGCACGGTGGCGTGGAGTTGAGCATGGCGGCGGTGGGGTGACATGGCGGCGATCGGCGTCTTCTGCGCCTCCTCCCGGCGGCTGGAGCCGCGCTGGCTGGAACTGGCCACCGCCACCGGGCACGAACTGGCGCGCCGGGGCCACCGCCTGGTCTCGGGCGGCGGCTGCGTGGGCATGATGGGCGCCGTCGCCGACGGCGCCCGTGCGGCCGGCGGGCACACCCTCGGCGTGATCCCACAGGCCCTCGTGGACCTGGAGGTGGCCGACCGGGCCGCGGACGAACTGATCGTCACCGCTGACATGGCCTCCCGGAAGACCGTCATGATCGAACGGTCGGACGCGTTTCTCACGCTGCCCGGGGGCCTGGGCACGCTGGACGAGCTGTTCGAGGTGTGGACGACCGCCACCCTGGACCTGCACCGCAAGCCGCTGGTGCTGCTCGACGCCGACGGCTTCTACTCCGGCCTGCTGCGCTGGCTGACCGCCCTGCCCGCCGCCGGGTTCGCCTGGCCGGCGGCCCTGGAGCTGGTCACGGTGGTGGACACCGTGCCGGCCGCCGTGGACGCCATCGAGGTCCGGCTGGCCGCCGACGCCGTCGCCGTGCCCATCGACGCGGTCGCGCCCGCCCGGTCCGTTGCCGGCGCCGCGGGCGCCGCCGGGGCCGCGTCGCCCGGGGTGGCCCCGGCGCCCGGGGCGGCCCGGGTGGCCGCGTACCTCGACCGGTTCAACGCCGCCGTGCGCACCGGAGACTTCTGGCCGCTGGTCGCCGCGCTCACCCCGGATGCGGTTGTGCGCATCGGCGGCGGGCCGGGCGGGTCGGTAGGGCCGCTCGTCGGGCGCGCGGAGGTCGACCGGGCGTACGCCGCTCGACCGCCCACGGACACCATGCGGGCCACCGCCGTGGAGTCCACCGGCGAGGTCGATATGGTGCGGTTCGCCTGGAGCCGGGGCGGTACGGGCACGATGACACTGCGCTGGCGCGCCGGCGAGGTGGCCGAGCTGACCGTCACGCTCGACTGACCGCAAGCCGCCCGACGTTTCCGGCGGCGCGGCCGCGGGTGTAGCTGAACCACGTGCCGAGCCGTAGCGGATGGCTGTTATTCGGCCTCCATAACAGCCTTCCGCTACGGCTGAGCGGCGCACGTGTCAGTGCGGCCGCCGGGGCCGGGGCCCCGTGGGGTCCGGTCGGGCTGTCGGCGCCACGTGGTGTGATGGCGGGCGTGATTGTGCGCCGCCAGGAGTCCGGATGACCGGGCCGACCCGGGCCGGCCCCGCCGGCGGCCCGGCGCCGTGGGGCGGTGGCCGGGCACCGGCCGCGGCGTACCGGCTCGTCCGCCCGCCAGCGCGGGCGGCTGGGCCGGAGCTGGTCGACGACCCGCTGCACCGGCACGTCGCGGCGTACACCGACGGTCCGCTGCTGGTGCTCGGCGGCCCGGGCACCGGCAAGACCACCCTGCTGGTCGAGGCCGTGGCCGCGCGGGTCGCCGAGGGCGTGGATCCGGAGCGGATTCTGGTGCTCACCTTCGGGCGGCGGGCGGCCACCGCACTTCGGCACCGCATCGAGGCCCGCATCGCAGCCGCTGCGGGCGCGGGCGTTCCCGGTGCGCGCGGCGCTGCCGGGGCCGCTCCCGGCACGGACGGCGCTGGTCCGGCCGGCGCGGGCGGGGGCGGCTCGGGCCCGCGCGGCCCCCGGGTGGTCCGCGAGCCGCTGGTGCGGACATTTCCGGCGTACGCGTTCGGGTTGCTGCGCCGGGCCGCCGCCGAGCGTGGCGAGCCGTCTCCCCGTCTGCTGACCGGCCCGGAGCAAGACCTGATCATCCGCGAGCTGCTGCGGGCGACCGGCCCACGCGGCGGCGACGTGGCCGGTGGCGGCGGCACCGGCGAGCCGGCCGACGTCGACCCGGTGGGCTGGCCGGACGGCCTGCGCCCGGCGCTGCGCACCCGCGCCTTCGCCGGCCAGCTGCGGGACCTGCTGCTGCGGGCCGCCGAACGCGGCGTCGGCCCGGCGGAGCTGGCCGAGCTGGGCACCCGTCTGGGACGGGCCGACTGGCCAGCCGCGGCCCGGTTCATGCACCAGTACGCGGCGGTGCTCGCGCTGCGCGACGCCACCACCAGGGGGTCGGCGGCCTACGATCCGGCGGAGCTGGTCCGCGCGGCCACCGCCCTGCTCGCCGACGATCCGCAGCTGCTGGCCGCCGAGCGTCGCCGGGTGGCCTACGCGTACGTCGACGAGCTGCAGGACACCGACCCGGCCCAGCTGGAGCTGCTGGCGCTGGTCACCGGCGGCGGCAAGCCGCTGGTGGCGTTCGGCGACCCGGACTCGGCGACGTTCACCTTCCGCGGCGGCGACCCGGCCGGGGTGGCGGCGTTCCCGCACCGGTTCCGTACGGCCTCCGGCGCCGTCGCGCCGACCGTCACGCTGACCACCTGCCATCGCAGCGGCGGGGAGCTGCTCGCGGCCACCCGGCGCGTGGCCCGGCGGCTGCGGGGCCCGGCCCGGCACCGGCAGCTCACCGCAGCCGACGGCCGCCCGCCCGGCGCCGTGCGGGTGGCGGTGTTCCGCAGCACCACCAGCGAGTCCGCCTACGCGGCGCACGTGCTGCGCGAGGCGCACCTGCTGCACGGGGTGCCGTGGTCGCGGATGGCGGTGGTGCTGCGCTCGACCGCCCTGCAACTGCCGCCGCTGCGCCGCGCCCTCCACGCGGCCGGCGTGCCGACCGTCACCCACGCCGAGGACCTGCCGCTGCACCTGCAGCCGGCGGTGGCGCCGTTCCTGCTGCTGCTGCGCTGCGCCCTGGAGCCGGAGCGGCTGGACGAGGAGGCCGCGGTCGCGCTGCTGCACTCCCCGCTGGGCGGGGCGGACCCGTTGGCCGAGCGTCGGCTGCGCCAGGGGCTGCGGGCGATCGCGCTGGCCGCAGGGGACCGGGCGTCGTCCGGCGAGCTGCTCGTCGACGCCCTGCGGGACCCGGCGGCGCTGGCCGCGGTGGATCGCCGCTGGGCGGCCCCGGCCAAGGCGGTGGCCGGACTGCTCGCCACCGCGCGCGAGGCGGCGGCGGCTCAGGGGTCCACTGTGGAGGACGTGCTGTGGGCGGTGTGGCGGGCCAGCGGACTGGCCGACCGCTGGGCCCGGCTGAGTGCCCGCACCGAGCATGCGCGCCGGGCCGAGGGGGAGACCGGGCTGGCGCAGCTGTGGCGCTCGGCCGCGGCCGACCGGGACCTGGACGCCATCGTGGTCCTCTTCGACGCCGCGGCGCGCTTCTGCGACCGGCTTCCCGGGGCGCGTACCGAGGTGTTCCTGGACCACGTGCTGGGCCAGCAGTTGCCGGCCGACACGCTGGCTCCGTCGGCCGACCGCGGCGAGGCGGTCCGGGTGCTGACGGCGCATGCCGCCAAGGGCCTGGAGTGGGACGTGGTCGTCGTGGCCGGGGTGCAGGAGGGCGTGTGGCCCGACCTGCG
>DATMJT010000127.1:0-3555 GCA_035553735.1 Pilimelia sp. | reverse complement strand
CTCCAGGGGCGGGCGGCGGGCGCGGGCGAGCAGCCGGCCCGAGACCGGGCCCATGACGCGCGGGTGCAGGAGCACCAGCAGCAGGGGCACGGCGGCGACGGCCGCAACCGCCCAGCGGGAGCCGAGCGGCCCCCAGCGCAGCACGAACAGCAGCGCGGCGACCGCCGCCACCCCCAGCCCGAGGGCCTGCTCGTACACGGTCGCGGCCAGCGACACCCGGCGCGGCACGCCCGCCTCCCGCCCGAGCTCGAGCCGCCCGAGCACCAGCAGCACGCTCCCGGGCACGTACCGGCCCAGCAGCGACACGGCCCAGACCCGCACCATCGCCCGCCGGGAGGGCCGGGCCCGCGACAGCGACTCCACCACGGCCACGTACCCCGCCCCGCTCATGCCGTAGAACAGCACCAGCGTCACCCCGGCCGCGGCCAGCAGCAGGGGGTCCGGATCCCACCGGTACGCGCGCAGCTCGGACCACCCGTCCACGACCGCGGCGGCGAGGAACAGCAGCACGAGCGCCGCCGCGGCGAGCCCCAGCCGGCGGCGGAGCGGGGAGCCGCGCCGCCCGGGGGGCGCACCGTCCCCGGTCGCCCCGGCCGGCGGCGGAGCGGGCGGCCCGTCCTCAGCGCGCACGGGGCGCGGCGCCGTCCCCCGGCCGGCGCGCGGTCGCGATCAGCCCCATCCACCCGGGGAACAGGCCCGTGAAGGGCGTGTCGAACTCCAGCAGGGCGCGGACGGCGCGACGGACCAGCGGGTGGGGAGCCCCGCCCGGGGCGGCGGCCCCGCCCGCGTCGATGCGGCGCCGCAGCGCCGGGCGGTAGACGTGGCGGTGGAACAGGCCCGACAGCGGGAAGCCCCAGGCGCGCACCCGCACGTCCTCCAGGCCGGCGTCCTCCAGCAGCGCCCGCAGGCCGCGCGCGGTGTAGCGGCGCCGGTGGCCCGCCCAGCGATCGGTCCAGTCGAACCGGCGCGGCCCGGCGGGCACCGTCACGACCAGCAGGGCGCCGGGACGCATGACCCGGACCAGCTCGCGCGCGGCGGCGGCGTCGTCGTCGAGGTGCTCGAGCACCTCCGCGCACACGACCAGGTCGGCCACGCGGTCGTCCACCGGCAGCCCGCCGACGTCGCCCGTCAGCGCGGCGTGGGGACCGCCGGGCGCGCGCGCCAGCAGGGCCTGGAGACGGCGCACGAAGGCGGGGCTGCCGTCGACCGCGGTGACCCGGTGGCCGTGGCGGGCCAGCCGCAGGGCCAGGCTGCCGGCGCCCGCGCCGGCGTCCAGGGCATGGGCCCCGCGGGGCGGTCCCCACCGCCGCACCCGCCGCATGATGAGGGCCTCGCGGTAGTCGTGGCGCGGGCCGTACAGGTCGGGCGCGTCACCCCACTCGTGGGCCGGGACGCCGGCGGGCGTCCCGCCGGGGGGGCCGGTCACCCGGCCACGCGGCCGGGGCCGGCGAGCCGCGGGGCGAGGGCGCCGGCGAAGCGGCCGGCGACCGCGGCCGGAGTGCCGTGCTCCTCGAAGCGCCTCCGCGCCGCCGCGCCGAGCCGGGTCCGCAGGGCCGGGTCGGCGCCGAGCCGGGCCAGCGCGGCGGCGAGCGCGGCCGGGTCGCCCGGCGGCACCAGCAGGGCGTCACGGCCGTCGGCGAGCACCTCCCGGGCGCCGGGGGTGTCGGCGGTGATGATCGGCCGGCCCACGGCCATCGCCTGCCACACCTTGTTGGGCACGACGCGCGCCGCCTTGTCGCTGCCCCCGAACACGCCCAGGCAGATGTGGGACGCGGCGACCGCGGCCGGCAGGTCCCGGTAGGGGATCCAGGGCGTGTGCTCCAGCCCGGGGGGGCGGCCGCGGGCGAGCTCGCCGCGCAACCAGGGCCCCAGCTGGCCGTCGCCGACGACGGTGACCGGGGGCACGCCCGGGCGGCGCGCGGCGGCCAGGACGACGCCGATGCCGTGCAGCGGCGCGAGCTTGCCCACGAACAGGGCGCGCGGCGGCCCCGGCGGCGGCGGTGCCGGGCGGAAGGCGTCCTCGGCGCCGACCGGTACGACGGCGACGCGGTCGCGCGGCACCCCCAGGGCGGCCGTGATCCAGTCCGCGTTGGCCGCCGTGTCGGCGATGACGAGCCCCGCCCGGCGGGCGGTCAGGCGGTCGAGGCCGAGCAGTGCGCGGCCCCCGAGGGCCCCGACGCGGCCGCGGTCGCCCGCGAGCGTGTCGGACAGCGCGATCATCAGGTCGACCACCAGCGGCACCCCCCGCCGCCGGGCGGCCGCGGCGGCGCCCAGCACGTCGGCCTGGGCCGGGTAGCCCGCCACGACGGCGTCCACGGGTCCGGCCCGGCGCTCCCGGGCACGCAGCCGCGCCCAGGCGACGGTGGCCCGCCCGCCCGTGGCGGCCAGGGGACCGAGGGCGAGGAACGCGCCGGCCTTGTGCCGCGTGCGCTCCCACACCGGCTCGTGGCACTCCACCACCTCGTGCCCCAGCGCCGTGAGACCGGACCGCAGCACGCGCCCCCGCGGGTAGTCGGCCTCGTACGTGCCGAGCCACATCAGCCGCACCGGGCTACCGGAGGACGCGCTCGACGCGGGAGGCGGCCTCGTCGACCCGCGGGCGCAGGTGGTGGCGCTGGATCATCTCGCTCACCAGCCCGATCGTGAGGAACTGGGTGCCGACCAGGATCAGCAGCACCCCGAGGAGGAGCAGCGGGCGGTCGCCGATCCCCTCCCCGGCGAACCGCAGGACGCTCATGTAGAGGCCGATCAGGAGCCCGGCGACCAGCATCAGCAGCCCCAGCCCCCCGAACAGGTGCATGGGACGGTGCCGGTAGCGCCCGAGGAACGTGATCGTGAGCAGGTCCAGGAAGCCGCGCGCGTACCGCTCCAGGCCGTACTTGCTGGACCCGTGCACGCGGGGGCGGTGGTTGACGACCAGCTCGCCCACCCGGAAGCCCTCGTGGGCGGCGAGCACCGGGATGTAGCGATACTGGTCGCCGGCCAGGGCCAGCGACCGCACCACCTCGGCGCGGTACGCCTTGAAGCCGCAGTTGAGGTCGTGCAGGCCGATGCCGCTGACCCGCCGGGTCACCCCGTTGAAGACGCGTGACGCGAGCCGGCGCGTCGGGGGGTCGCGGCGGTCGCGCTTCCAGCCGCTCACCAGGTCGAGTCCCTCGTCCAGCGCGGCCAGCATGCGTGGGATCTCGGCCGGGTCGTCCTGGCCGTCGCCGTCGAGCGTGACGATGACCTCGCCGCGGGCGGCCCGGAAGCCGGCCGTGAGCGCCTCGGCCTTGCCGAAGTTGCGCCGCAGGCGGATGACGCCGATCTCGGGCTCCTCGGCGACCAGCTCGGTGAGCACGCGGTCGCCGCCGTCCCGGGACCCGTCGTCGACGAACAGCACCTCGAAGGGCGCGCCGCGGGCGCGCAGCACCGGCAGCAGCTCCGCCGCGAGGGGCCGCAGGTTGTCGCGCTCGTCGTAGACGGGGATGACCACCGACAGCGCGAGGGCGTCCTCGCTCACGCGGCACCCGTGGCGCGCGCCGGGCGCGGGCGGCGGCGGGCGCCCCCGCGCCC
>DATMJT010000126.1:0-5827 GCA_035553735.1 Pilimelia sp. | reverse complement strand
CCGTGGGCGCGGGGCCGGGTGGCGCGGTCGGCGGGCCGCTGGGCGGACCGGCCGGCGGGCCGGGCCCCGGCGGCCTGGCGGGCATCGGCGACCGGATCCCGGTCGCCCCCGGGGAGCCGGTGGGCCTCGGCGGAGTCCTAGGGCACAGCGCGCCCGGCGGCGGCTTCCCGCCCCCGCCGGAGGGCTACCAGACCCGGGTGGACGTCGACGGCGACGGCCGGTGGGACGCGCACGTGCTGCGCGGGCGGGCCGACGGCGGAGTGGACATCCTGGTCGACTCCGACCGGGACGGGCGGGTGGACTTCGTCGGCCACGACCGCGACGCCGACGGGCTGGTCGACTCGGCGGCGTACGACCGCGACGGCGACGGCCACGTCGAGCAGCGCACGTACGACGACGACGGCGACGGCTGGCAGGACCGCACGGTCCGTACCCCGGTGCCGCAGCCGCCGGACGGCGGCCCCGGCCGGGTGTACCGGTCCCGCGGCTGACCCGAACACCGCCGCCGGCGGCGGCCGATCCACCCGGGCGGCTGATCCACCGGGTGGCACGTTCCCGGGAGCATCGGGGGCAGCTGGGCGCCTACTGTCTTCCTCAGCGGCGCAAGGCCGAACCTCGGCGCAAGGCCGAACATCGCAGAAGGAGCCAGGTCACATGAGCGAGTACGAGACCCACGTCGACGTCGACGGCGATGGCGACTGGGACGCCCACGCGATCCAGGAGAACGCGGACGGCAGCGTCGACATCCTCGCCGACATGAACCACGACGGCCGGGTGGACTTCGTCGGCCACGACTACAACGCCGACGGCATCGTCGACACCGCCGAGTACGACACCAACTACGACGGCAAGGTCGACCAGCAGTGGCGCGACATCAACGGTGACGGCTACCTCGACGAGGTGGCGGCCGACCGCAACGGCGACGCGCAGGTCGACATGCTGGGTCAGGACCACAACAACAACGGCCTGTACGAGCGGCTGCACCTGGACAACAACTTCAACGGCACCTTCGAGACGGAGGTCCGCGAGGAGGTTCCGGGCAACCCGTACGCGTCGCACTGAGCGTCGTCCGGACCGGGTGCGCCCGGGGCCGTCGCGGCCCCGGACACGCCGGTCCGCAGGACGTCAGCCGATGTAATCGCGCGCCGCCCCTTTTGCTCGTCCGAGGCGCCCTTCGTGCCGGTTTCCCGGTGCGGAGGGCGCCTCGATCGTCGAAACGGGGGGTTGTGGGGACCGTCCGGCGCTGCTATTCATTTAGGAAACTTTATAGTTAAGTTTATTGATGTCCGGCGCCTGGAGGGCCCCACATGCGGCGACGACGCGTTCTGCACCTCTTGTCCGCCACCACCACCGGTCTGATCGCCGCGTCGCTGGCCCTGGTCTTCACCGGGCAGGCCAACTCGGCCACCGTCGATCACGAGGCCTGTCGCCCCGACGGCCTGTACAAGACCCCGAACGTGGCGGTGCCGTACTGCACGGTCTACGACACCAACGGCCGGGAGAGCCTGGGCAGCGACCACGCCCGGCGGATCATCGGCTACTTCACCAGCTGGCGCACGGGCAAGAACGGCCAGCCGGCCTACCTGGCCAGCCAGATCCCGTGGAACAAGATCACCCACATCAACTACGCGTTCGCCCACGTGGACAGCGCCTTCAAGATCTCGGTGGGCAACCCGAGCGCGGCGAACAACCCGGCCACCAACATGACGTGGCCCGGCGTGGCGGGCGCCGAAATGGACCCGGCGTACTCCTACACCGGCCACTTCAACCTGCTGAACAAGTACAAGAAGCGCAACCCGGGCGTGAAGACGCTGGTCAGTGTCGGCGGCTGGGCCGAGACCGGCGGCTACTTCGACGACAGCGGCAAGCGGGTCGACGCCGGCGGCTTCTACCGGATGACGACCACCGGCACCAACGGGATCAACACCGCCGGCATCAACACCTTCGCCGACTCGGTGGTCACCTTCCTGCGCACCTACGGCTTCGACGGCGTGGACATCGACTACGAGTACCCGACGTCGAACAACAAGGCCGGCAACCCGCTCGACTTCGCCCAGTCCGACGCCAAGCGGGCCGGGCTGAACGCCTCGTACCAGGTGCTGATGAAGACCCTGCGGGAGAAGCTGGACGTCGCGGCGGCCGCCGACGGCAAGCACTACATGCTCACCGTCGCCGCCCCGGCCTCCGGCTGGCTGCTGCGCGGCATGGAGTCGCACCAGATCCTGCAGTACCTGGACTACGTCAACATCATGTCCTACGACCTGCACGGGTCGTGGAACCACTTCGTGGGCCCGAACGCGGCGCTCTACGACAACGGGCAGGACGCCGAGCTGCAGGCCGGCGGCGTGTACGGCGCCTACTCCGGCATCGGCTACCTCAACACCGACTGGGCGTACCACTACTTCCGCGGTGCCATGCAGTCCGGGCGGATCAACATCGGCGTGCCGTACTACACCCGCGGCCACCGCGGGGTGACCGGCGGCACGAACGGGTTGTGGGGCAAGGCGGCGCTGCCCGACCAGACCAAGTGCCCGGCGGGCACCGGCAGCACGGTCGGCTCCACCACGCCCTGCGGCAACGGCGCGATCGGCATCGACAACCTCTGGCACGACCTGGAGAACGGCGCCGAGGTGCCGGCGGGCGCCAACCCGATGTGGCACGCCAAGAACCTCCAGGACGGCCGGCAGGGCAGCTACCTGGAGGCGTACGGGCTGACCCCGGCCACCGACCCGAACGACCGGATCAGCGGCACCTACACCCGGCACTACGACTCCTCGCTGGTCGCGCCGTGGCTGTGGAACTCCTCCAAGCAGGTCTTCCTGTCCACCGAGGACGAGCAGTCCATCGGGGTCAAGGCCGACTACGTCATCAACAAGGGCATCGGCGGCGTCATGATCTGGGAGCTGGCCGGGGACTACGCCTTCGACCCGGCCAAGGGCGAGTACTTCATGGGCAACACCATGACGAACCTGCTCTACGACAAGTTCAAGAGCGCCAGCCCCTACGGCGCCAAGCGGGCGAACATCGCGATGCCGACACAGGTGCTCAACGTGGGCGTGTCGGTGGGCGGCTTCGCCCTGGGCGACAACAACTACCCGATCAACCCGAAGCTGACCATCACCAACAACTCGGGCCAGCCGATCCCGGCAGGCTCCAAGCTGGAGTTCGACTACCCGACCTCGGCGCCGGGCTCGCTCGGCCAGCAGTCGGGCTGGGCGCTCACCGTGGTGTCGACCGGGCACACCGGCCCGAACGCGGGCGGGCTGAAGGGCGACTTCCACCGGGTGTCGCTCAACATCCCGACGGCGATCGCCCATGGGGCCTCGGCCCAGGTGGCGATCAGCTACCAGCTGCCGATCTCGGGTCCGGCGAACTACGTCCTGGTGGTCAACGGCACCCGGTACGCGATCAGCGCCGACCACCCGCGCGGCGGGGTCTCCTCGTCGCCGTCGGCGAGCCCGACCCTGTCGACCAGCCCGTCGGCCTCGCCCTCGGCCAGCCCGAGCGTGAGCCCGTCGGCGTCACCGTCGGTCAGCCCGAGTGTGAGCCCGTCGGTCAGCCCGACCGTCGGCACCTGCACCAAGCCGGCGTGGAGCCGCACCGCGGTCTACAACGGCGGCAACGAGGTCTCGCACAACAACCGGCACTGGCGGGCCCGGTGGTGGAACCAGGGCGCCGAGCCCGGCGTGGACGGCGTCTGGACCGACCTGGGCGCCTGCCCCGGCGGCAGCGCGTCGCCGAGCGTGTCGCCGTCGCGGTCGGCCTCGGCGAGCCCGAGCACCGGCACCGGCTGCGCCGGCCTGCCGACGTGGAGCGCCACCGCCTCGTACAACGGCGGTGCCGAGGTGCAGCACAACGGCCGCAAGTACCGGGCCAAGTGGTGGACGCAGGGCGAGAACCCCGCCAACTCGGGCCAGTGGGGCCCGTGGGCGGACCTCGGCGCCTGTTGACCTGACCGTGCCCGGGTGCGCGTCCGTCCGGACGCGCACCCGGGCACACTCGTCGCCGGCCGGGCGACTTCGCGGGGGATGGCGCGGCGCGCCCGGACCGTCGACGATGGCGGCTGGGAGGTGGTCGCGTGGTCGCCATCGCCACCGAGGGGCTGACGAAGGTGTTCCCCGGCGGCCAGGTCGCCGTGGACGGCGTGGACCTGGCCGCGGGCGAGGGCGAGTTCCTGGTCCTGCTCGGGCCGACCGGGTGCGGCAAGTCGACCATCCTGCGGCTGGTGGCCGGGCTGGAGCAGCCGACCCGCGGCCACGTCCGCCTCGACGGGCGGGTGGCCGACGGCGTGAGCCCGGCCGACCGGGGCCTGGCCATGGTGTTCCAGGACTACGCGCTGTACCCGCACCTGACCGTCGCGCAGAACATCGCGTTCCCGCTGCGGGCGCACCCGCCGGTCGGCGTCGACCCGGTGCGGCGGGTCACGGAGGTCGCGGCGCACCTCGGCATCGCCGACCTGCTGGACCGGCTCCCCGGGCACCTCTCCGGCGGGCAGCGCCAGCGGGTGGCCATGGCCCGCGCCGTCGTGGGCCGACCCCGCGGCTTCCTGCTCGACGAGCCGATGTCCAATGTGGATGCCGCGCTGCGCGCGGAGCTGCGCACGGAGGTGGCCCTGCTGGCCCGCCGGCTCGGGGTCACCACTCTCTACGTCACGCACGACCAGACCGAGGCCATGACCATGGCCGACCGGGTGGCGGTGCTGCGCCGCGGCGTGCTCCAGCAGGTCGGCCCGCCGGCCCAGGTGTACGGGGACCCGGCCACCGTGTTCGTCGCGGCCTTCCTGGGCACCCCGCGGACCAATCTCATGCAGGGCGCGGTGTACGCCGACCCCGACCGGGTCGTGGTGGACCTCGGCTCACAGGTGCTGGAGCTGCCCCCGGGGCAGGCGCGCACCCGCGCCCTGGCCGCCCACCACACCGAGCGGGTGACCGTCGCGCTGCGCGCCGACGCGCTCCAGCCGGTGCCGGCCGCCGCGGACCGTCCGGTGCTGCGCGGGTCGGTCCGCCTCGTCGAGCACCTGGGGCACGAGGCGCTCATCCACGTGGACACCGACACGGTGCCGACGACGCCCGCCCAGGCGCGCCTGGAGCTGCCGGAGGGACCGCACCTGGCCGAGGTGGCCGGGCGCGAGGCGCCGGGCGGCGCGGCGTCGCTGCGCGGGGCGCTGGCCCGGATGATCCCGCACCAGCGCGGCGCGGGCCCGGGCCCGGACGCCGCAGCCGGCTACGGGCTGCGACCGGCGTACGACCTGGAGCTGCCCGGCGACCCGCAGCCGGCCGGCGAGGTGGTGGTCCGCGTGCCGGCGGCCCTGGTGCCGCGGCGCGGGGAGCGGCTGACGCTGGCGGTGGACCTGGACCGGCTGTTCCTCTTCGACGGCGCGGGCGCCCGCATCCGCCTGGACTGACCCGGGAATGCGGCGCCCCCGAGGGGCCGAGGCCGCGCGTGAAACATCGACGCCCACCCATGGACTTTTCTGTAAACACTCCTAATAATTGGCCCCATCGTGACGGGGTCGTGAGCAGGGAGGCTTGAGTGAGACGCCGGAGAGCAATCGTGGTGTCCCTGACCGCGGCGGTGGCCGCGGCGACGGCGACGTGGCTGGTGGTGCCCCCGGGCCTGGCCGCCGCGGGCGGCGGTGCGTCGGCCGCGGCGTACGCGCCCTGCACGTTCCCGGCGTGGGCGGAGGGCAACACCTACCCCGCCGGCACGAAGGTCACCTACCAGTCGCGGACCTACGAGGCCCTGGTGACCCACACCGCGCACCGCGGGGCCGGCTGGAACCCCGCCTCCACGCCGTCGCTGTGGAAGGACCTCGGCGCGTGCGAGG
>DATMJT010000125.1:0-9361 GCA_035553735.1 Pilimelia sp. | reverse complement strand
GGGTACCTCACCGGCGAGGGCTTCGCCGAGGCGAGGGCGGCCGACGCGGGTCCGGACGACGGCGAGGGACTCCCCGGCGACGAGGAGCTGCGCGACCGGCAGGCGCGGAGCAGCAGCCACACGCCGGTGGAGAGCAGGCGGCGTGGCCGACGCCGCGTCGGGGTCGCCGGCTGAGCGGTCGGGCCCGACCACCGGCCCGACGATCGGGCGGTAACCGGAGGGGCCGACGATCGGGCGGCGACCGGATGGGCGCACGACCGAGGCGGTGGGCCCGCCGCGGCCCCGGTCACCGGGGCGGTGCGGGACCGGTTCGGGCCCCGGCCGCCGGGGCGGTGCGCCGCACTGGGCTACCGTGCTACCGCGGCCCGGGCCGCCCGGACGGAGTTGCTGGAGGTGTCCTTCGGTGGGGTCGCTGCGACATCGCGCCGGTGACCGTCGGCCCGCCCGACGGCGGCGAGCCGCCGAGGCGGTCGGACTGCTGGCGGGATTCGCGCTCGACCACCTCGTCGGCGACCCGCGGCGCGGTCACCCGGTGGCCGCCTTCGGCCGGGCGGCGGCGGCTCTGGAGCGTCGGCTGTACGCACCCGCCCGGTCGGCCGGGGCGCTGCACACGGCACTGGCCGTGGGCGCCCCGGTCGCCGCGGCGGCGGCCGTGGCCGCACTGACCCGCCGCAGCCCCGCCGCCCGGGCGCTCGCCGTGGCGGTGACCACCTGGACGGTGCTGGGCGGCCGCAGCCTGCGGCGGGAGGCAGCTGCGATGGCAGACGCGCTGGAGCGCGCCGACCTGTCGGCGGCCCGAGCCCGGCTGAGCCACCTCTGCGGGCGCGACCCCGCCACCCTCGACGCGGCCGGGCTTGCCCGGGCGACCGTCGAGTCGGTGGCGGAGAACACCTCGGACGCCGTGGTGGCCCCGCTGTTCTGGGGCGCCGTCGCCGGGCTGCCCGGACTGGCCGGCTACCGGGCGGCCAACACCCTCGACGCCATGGTGGGGCACCGGTCTCCGCGGTACGCCCGGTTCGGCACCCCCGCGGCCCGGCTGGATGACGCGCTGAACCTCCTGCCCGCCCGGCTCACCGGACTGCTCACCGTCGCGGCCGCGCCGCTGGGGCGGACCGGCACGCCCCCACCGGGACCGCCGGGCCTGCGGGCGCGCCCGCCCGGGGACGGCGCGGCCGGTCGGGACGCCGACGCCCGGCGGGTCGTGCGCGCCGGCGGTGCCGGCCGGGCCGGCGAGGCGGGGCGCATCGGCGAGGCGTGGCGGGTGTGGCGCCGGGACCGCGCCGACCACCCGAGCCCGAACGCCGGTCAGTGCGAGGCCGCCATGGCCGGCGCGCTCGGGGTCCGGCTGGGCGGCCGCAACGTCTACCACGGCCGCAGCGAGGTGCGGCCGCTGCTCGGCGACGGGCCCCGCCCCGACGCCGCGCACATCCGCGCGGCGGCGCGGATCTGCGGGGTGGTCGGACTCGCCGCGGCGCTGGGGGCAGCCGCCGCCCGGGCGGTGCCGTGGCGGGTTGCGGGCGGGCGAACCGCGGTCCGGTCCGGCCGCCGCGCCGGTGGGAGTCTGCGGTGAGCGGTGGGCTGCTCGTGGCGGGCACCACGTCGGACGCCGGCAAGAGCGTGCTCACCGCCGGCATCTGCCGCTGGCTGCGGCGGCGCGGGGTCCGGGTGGCCCCGTTCAAGGCGCAGAACATGTCCAACAACTCGGTGGTCGCCCTGGGCCCGGACGGACGCGGTGGCGAGATCGGGCGCGCACAGGCGCTCCAGGCGGCCGCCTGCGGCCTGGCGCCGGACGTGCGGTTCAACCCCGTACTGCTCAAGCCGGGCAGCGACCTGTCCAGTCAGGTGGTGCTGCTCGGCCAGGCCGTCGACACGGTGTCCGCGGGCGGCTACCGGGCTCTCAAGCAGCGGCTCGGCCCCACGGTCTTCGCCACCCTGTCGGCGCTGCGGGCCGACTACGACGTGGTGGTGTGCGAGGGTGCCGGCAGCCCCACGGAGATCAACCTGCGGGCCGACGACTTCGTCAACATGGGACTGGCCCGGCACGCGGGCCTGCCGACCGTCGTGGTCGGCGACATCGACCGGGGCGGCGTGTTCGCGGCGCTGTTCGGCACGGTGGCGCTGCTGGAGCCCGCGGACCAGGCGCTGGTCACCGGCTTCGTCATCAACAAGTTCCGCGGCGACGCCGGCCTGCTGCGCCCCGGTCTGGAGTCCCTGGCCGCGGTCACCGGTCGGCCGACGTACGGGGTGGTGCCCTGGTGCGGGGACGTGTGGATCGACGGGGAGGACTCACTGGCCTACGGGGGCGCGCTCGGCCGCCCGGAGCCGCCGCGGGGGAGCCAGTGGCTGCGGGTGGCCGTGGTGCGGCTGCCGCGCATCTCCAACGCCACCGATGCCGAGGCCCTGGCCGCGGAGCCCGGCGTGCGGGTTCGGCTGACCGACGCGCCGGCCGACCTGGCCGACGCCGACCTCGTGGTGCTGCCGGGCAGCAAGGCGACGGTGGCGGACCTGGAGTGGCTGCGCCGTACCGGGCTGGCCGACGCCGTGGCCGCCCACGCCGCCGCCGGTCGGCCGCTCCTGGGCCTGTGCGGCGGCTTCCAGATGCTCGCCACCCGGCTGCACGACGAGGTTGAGAGCCGCCGCGGTACCGTACCCGGCCTGGGCCTGCTGCCCGTCGAGATCGGATTCGCCGAGCGCAAGACGGTGACCCCGGCGTCCGGGACGGCGTTCGGCGGCGCCGTCCCGGTGCGCGGGTACGAGATCCACCACGGGTACGTGTCCGCCGCCGCGCCCGACCTCGCCCCGCTGCTGCGCCACGCCGACGGGCGACCGGAGGGCGCGGTGCGCGGCGCGGTGTTCGGCACGCACTGGCACGGGGCGTTCGAGTCCGACGAGTTCCGCCGCCGGTTCCTCGCCCTCGTCGCCGAGCGCGCCGGGCGCCGCGGGTTCCAGGTGGCGCCGGACACCCGGTTCGCGACGGTCCGGGACCGCACCCTGGACGTGCTGGGCGACCTGGTCGAGGAGCACCTGGACACCGAGGCGCTGTGGCGGCTGGTCGAGCACGGCCCGCCGGCCGGGCTACCGGTCATCGGGCCCGGCGCCCCGGCGGGGACGGCGCCGCCAGGCATACCATCGCCGACATGACCGCACCCACGATCACCGAGGCCGACCTGCGCGCCGCCGTCGCCCGCGAACTGCCGCGCGTGCGGGCCGACCTGGAGGCCCTCGTCCGAATTCCCGGCATCGCCTTCGACGGCTTCGACCACACTCAGGTGGAACGCTCCGCCCAGGCGACCGCCGAGCTGCTGCGCGGCTGCGGCCTGGAGACCCGGATCGTCCGGGCGGGGGGCCAGCCCGCGGTCATCGGCAGCCGGCCGGCGCCGCCCGGGGCGCCCACGGTGCTGCTGTACGCCCACCACGACGTCCAGCCCACCGGGGACCCCGCCCTGTGGTCCTCGGACCCGTTCGAGCCGGTGGAGCGCGACGGCCGGCTCTACGGGCGCGGGGCCGCCGACGACAAGGCCGGCATCCTGGCCCACGTGGCGGCGCTGCGGGCGTACGGCGACGCCCTGCCGGTCGGCGTGGTGGTGTTCGTCGAGGGTGAGGAGGAGTACGGCTCCGACTCGCTGCCCGAGCTGCTGCGCCGGCACCGGGACGAGCTTGCCGCCGACGTGATCGTGATCGCCGACTCGGTGAACTGGGACATCGGGGTGCCGGCACTGACCACGTCGCTGCGGGGCATCGTGAACGCGTTCGTGGATCTGCGGGTGCTGCGGCAGGCCGTGCACTCCGGGGCCTTCGGCGGGGCGGTGCCGGACGCTCTCACCGCGCTGGTGCGCCTGTTGTCCACCCTGCACGACGACGCCGGCGACGTGGCCGTCGACGGGCTGGTCCGCGGTTCGGCGGCGCCGCTGGACTACCCGCCGGAGCGGCTGCGCGCCGAGGCGGGGCTGGTCGACGGCGTGCAGTTCATCGGGACCGGCCGGCTGGTCGAGCGGCTGTGGACCAGGCCGGCGCTGTCGGTGCTCGGCATCGACGCGCCGCGTACCCACGAGGCGCCGAACGCCCTGGTCCCGGCGGCCCGCGCGAAGGTGAGCATCCGGCTGGCCCCGGGCGACGACCCGGCGTCCGCGTTGGCCGCCCTCCGAGCCCACCTCGAGCGGCACACGCCGTGGGGAGCCCAGGTCGAGGTGAGCCTGGAGCACGACGGTGCGCCGTGCGTCATCGACGCGACCGGCCCCGTGTTCGATGCCGCCCGGGCGGCGTTCCGCACCGCCTGGGACGGCGTCGAGCCGGTGGATGTCGGGATCGGCGGGTCGATTCCGTTCATCGCCACCTTCCAGGAGATGTTCCCCGAGGCGGCGATCCTGGTCACCGGCGTCGAGGACCCGTACGCGGCCGCCCACGGCCCCAACGAGAGCCTGCACCTGGGGGAGTTCGCCCGCGTGTGCCTGGCCGAGGCGTTGTTGCTGCGCAACGTCGCGGCGGCCCGCTGAGCGTTGACCCCGCGGACCGACCGAAGGTCCGGCGGGGCACCCCCACAGCGGCCGACCGGGCCGGATTCGGCCGGGTGGGGCGACGGTGGTCGACCGGGACCCGGCCCGGGTCCGGCCGGGCGGGCGACGGTGGCCGACCGGGCCCGGCCGGGCGGAAGCGCCGCCGGCTGTCGCAGGTGGCTGCCAGGATGGCCCCGTGCGGTTCATCGATCTGGCCACCGCCTCGGCAGCGGTGGCGGCCACCTCCGGCCGGCGGGCCAAGGTGGAGCTGCTCGCGGCCGCCCTCCGGGGGCTCGACCCCGCGGAGGTGGCCGCCGGTTCGGGGTACCTCGCCGGCGAGCTGCGCCAGCGGCAGACCGGGGTGGGCTGGGCCAGCCTGCGCGAGCTGCCGCCGCCCGCGGCCGAGCCGACGCTCACCGTCGCGGCCGTGGACGCCGCGGTGGCCGAACTCGCCGCGCTCTCCGGCGCAGGCTCCCAGGCCCGCCGCCGCGCCGCGCTGGACGCGTTGCTCCGCGCGGCCACGGCGCCCGAGCAGCGGTTGCTGGTCAGCCTGTTCAGTGGCGAGCTGCGGCAGGGCGCCCAGGCCGGTCTGCTGGCCGACGCGGTCGCCCGGGCCGCCGAGGTGCCGCCGGCCGCGGTGCGCCGCGCCCTGCTGCTCGCCGGTGACCTCAGGACGGTGGCCGCGGCGGCGCTGACCGGCGGCGCCGCCGCGCTGGCCGCGTTCGGGCTGCAGGTCGGCCGTCCGCTCGCGCCGATGCTGGCCGGCAGCGCGCCCGGTGTGGCGGAGGCGCTGGAGGCGATCGGGGCGCCGGCCGTGGTCGACGCGAAGCTGGACGGGGTGCGCATCCAGGTGCACCGCTCCGGATCCGAGGTCGCGGTGTTCACCCGCAGCCTGGACGAGATCACCTCGCGGCTGCCCGCCGTGGTGGCCGCCGTCCGGGCACTGCCGGTGCGCGAGGCGGTGCTCGACGGCGAGGCGATGCTGCTGGATGCGGCCGGTCGGCCGCGCCCGTTCCAGGAGACCGCCAGCCGCGCGGCGACCCGGGGCGCCCGCCGCGCCGCGCGTGCGGCGGGGCGCGACCGGGCGGACCCGACGGCCCCGGCGCCGGGGGACGGCCCCGCGGCCGGCGGCGGGCCCGACCCGGCGGCTGGCCCCGGCGCCGATCGGGCCGCCCTGGTGCCGTACTTCTTCGACCTGCTGCACCTCGACGGCGCGGATCTGATCGACGCGCCCGGTGCGCAGCGGTGGGCCGCGCTGGCCGAGGCGGTCCCCGGCGAGCTGCTGGTGAGCCGGACCGCGGTGGCCGACGCCGGTCAGGCGGCGACCGCCTTCGCGGCCGCCCTCGCGGCGGGTCAGGAGGGCGTGGTGGTGAAGTCGCCGCACGCGCCCTACGACGTGGGCCGCCGGGGCGCCGCCTGGCTGAAGGTGAAGCCCCGGCACACGCTGGATCTCGTGGTGCTGGCCGTGGAGTGGGGCCACGGGCGGCGCCGGGGTTGGCTGTCCAACCTGCACCTGGGCGCCCGCGACCCGGCCGGCGACGGCTTCGTCATGCTGGGCAAGACGTTCAAGGGGCTGACGGACGAGACGCTGCGCTGGCAGACCGAGCGGTTCCAGGAGCTGGCCGTGGCACGCACGGAGTGGCTGGTCCGGGTGCGCCCCGAGCAGGTGGTGGAGGTGGCGTTCGACGGCGTGCAGAGCAGCCCGCGGTATCCGGGCGGGGTGGCGCTGCGGTTCGCCCGGGTGCTGCGCTACCGGCACGACAAGACGGCGGCGGAGGCGGACACCATCGACACGGTCCGGGCGCTGCACCGGTCGGCCGGACCGGCCGCGGACCCCTCAGAGCGCGGCCAGTGAACGCACGTAGTTGACCTGCTGGTGGATGGCCTGGACTTGGGCGTGGTCGGCCACCGGGATCCGGCACACGTACTGCTGCGCGCCGTTGGTCACCGTCACCTGGACGAGGCCGCGGTAGACCGTCTCCTTGGCCAGCAGGAAGAAGAGGCTGAAGACGGTCAGCACGCAGAAGCCGACGATGGCCAGCACGAGCGCCCATCGGGGGGTCCGCTGTTCGGCCAGCCACTGGTCGTGCACCTGCCAGCTGGAGCCGCGCAGCGGGATGTCGCCGGCGGGAGTGTGCACGGTGGACGACGTCACGGCCAGCTCGCCGATCCGGGCGATGACCGGGGCGGGCTGCGTCATGTCCGCACCCTAGCCGGTCGGCGTGGACGTCGGGCGGCGCGCCGGGGCGGGCACAGCCGGCGCGGCCGGTCCGGCGGCGCCGGGCCCGCGCGCCTCCCGGCGGACCAGCCAGCCGAAGCCGACCAGCGCCAGGGCGGCGAAGATCCACCACTGCACCGCGTAGCCGCCGTTCTGCCAGGCGTTCTCGCGCCGCGACGGAACCGCCGTGAACTCGGGCTGAGCCGGCGAGTCCAGCAGCAGGTAGGCGCCGTACACCCGGTGGGGCAGGGCCGTCGCGAGCTGGGCGACGGCGACCCGGCGTACCTCGATCCGACCGTCGCGGCGGGTGATGGCGCCGGGCCGGCTCTCCGAGTGGTGGATCCGGCCGACGACGGTGACCAGCCCGGCCGGTGGCGGCGGCACGCTCGGCTGGGCCGTCGCGCCGCCGCCGGCCGGCGGCGGCAGCCAGCCGCGGTCCACCAGCACCGCCGAACCGTCGGCCAGCACCAGGGGCGTCACGATCTCGAAGCCGACCCGGCTCTGCACCGTCCGGCCCCGGACGATGATCTCGTTGGCCGGGTCGAACCGGCCGCTGACCGTGACCCGCCGCCACTGGGCCGCCTCCGCCGGCACGGCGGGGCCGGTGGGCGCGGGCACCACCTCGGCCAGCGGCACGGGCGCGGAGCGGGCGGCGGCGGCGATCCGGTCGTTGGTCGCGCTGCGTTCCCGGTAGCGGTCGAGCTGCCAGTTTCCCAGCAGCACCATGACCGCCGCGGCCGCCACCGCGGCGGCGGCCAGCCCCAACCACCTCGGGGTGCGCAGGAACCGGTACACGCACCGAGGCTACGCCTGTGATCTGCGCCACTGCGGTCTCGGTCGGTCGCTTCGCCGCGCGCGGCGCGCGCAGCCGGTATCGTCGCCCAACGGCAGGCCGATCCGCCTCGGACCGACCGGCTGACCGTGCCGCCACGGACCGCGCAACCAACCGGAGTGATCTGGCACCCCTTCGGCCCGGAGGAGCCCGCCGATGACCACAGTCCCGCGCCTGGTGGTGAGCGCGCCCTCGTCCGGCCACGGCAAGACCGCCGTCGCCGTCGGGCTGCTGGCCGCGTTCGCGGCGGGCGGGCTCACCGCCGCCGGTTTCAAGATCGGGCCGGACCACACGGACGCCGCCTACCTCGGCCTGGCCGCCGGCCGCCCGGGTCGCAACCTGGATCCGCGGCTGGTCGGCCCCGCACAGGTGCCGCCGCTGTTCGCGCACGGCGCGGCCGGTGCGGACGTCGCGGTCCTGGAGGGCACGATGGGGCTCTACGACAGCCTCACCGGGCAGCCGGAGGACGACTCCACCGCGGGGATGGCGGCCGCGCTGCGGGCGCCCGTGCTGCTGGTCGTGGACGTGTCCGCGATGGGCCAGTCGCTAGCCGCCCTGGTGCACGGCTTCCGGGCCTACGACGAGCTGCTCTGGCTGGGCGGGGTGATCCTCAACCGGGTCTCCTCCGAGCGGCACGAGCACCTGCTCCAGGAGGCGCTGGACGACATCGGCGTGCCGGTGCTCGGCGCCCTGCGCCGCGGTGACCTGGCCGCGCTGCCGGCCCGCGCGCACGGCGTGGTGCCCGTGCTGCACGGCTCCGTGGAGGCGGTGCGGGCGGTCCGCCGGCTGGGGGAGGCGGTCACCGAGGCCGTCGACCTGGACGGGGTCCTGGCCCTGGGCCGCACGGCGCCCGCGCTGCCCGTTGCGGCGTGGTCGCCTGAGGGCGCGCTCGGCGCCGAGCCGGATCCGGCGGGCCCCCGCCCGGTGGTCGCGCTGGCTGGCAGCGGCGCGGAGACCTACGGGTACGCCGAGACGGCCGAGCTGCTGACCGCCGCCGGGGCGGAGGTGGTCGCGCTGGATCCGCTGCGCGACGAGGCACTGCCCGCCCGTACCGACGCCCTGGTGGTCTGCGGCGGGCTGCCCGAGTCGTACGCCGAGGAGCTGTCCGCCAACGGCCGGCTCCGCGCCGCGGTGGCCGAGCTGGCCCGCTCCGGCCGACCGGTCGTGGCCGAGGGCGCCGGGCTGGCCTGGCTGGCGCGGGAGTTCGACGGGCGGCCGATGTGCGCGGTCTTCGACGCCAAGGGCGTGACGACCGACCGGCTGGTGCTGGGCTACCGGGAGGCGACCGCCCTGGCGACGTCGCCGCTGGTGCCCGCCGGTGCCCGGCTGACCGGCTTCAAGCAGCACCGCGGCGCGATCGAGCCGCGGGCGGGGCAGCCCGGCGCGTGGTCGTGGCCGGGCAGCGCCGCCGAGGGCTTCGTGTGGCGCCAGGTGTACGGCTCGTACCTGATCCTGCACTGGGCCGGTGCGCCGGAGATGGCCCGCCGCTTCGTGGCGGCCGCCGCCGGGCGGGCCGGCGACCCGGAGCGGCGGACGCCGGTGCCACCCGACGCGCGGGGACCCGCCGCGCCGGTGGCCGTGCCGGGCGTCCGGCGGCCCTCCGGCGTGGTCGACACCGGCCCCACCGTGGAAGCGCCGCTGCTGGTGCCCGCCGGCCGGGCGGCCGCCGGGCCGCGCGGCGGCGTGGCTGGCCCGGCCGCGGCGCCGGCCGGTGCGGTGGGCCAGGCCGGGGCGGTGGGCCAGGCCGGTGCGGTCGGTCCGGCCGCGGCGCCGGCTGGTGCGGTGGGCCGGGCCACCCCGCCGCCGACCGGATCCGCC
>DATMJT010000124.1:0-5264 GCA_035553735.1 Pilimelia sp. | reverse complement strand
GGCGGTGGGCGGCGCGGCGCTGGCGTTCCCGGGCGCGGTCGCGGCCGTCGTCGCGGCGCTCGCCCCCGCCGCCACCAGCCCGGAGGCGCTACGCGCGGCCGCCGCCCCGGTGCTCGCGGTCAGCTTCCTGGCGGTCTGCGTCACTCTCGGCTACGCCGCGCTGGCCCAGGTCGCGCACCGGCGGATCGGCGTGCCGCTGACCGTCGGGGCGGGGCTGGGCGCGCTCGCCGTGACGGCGGCGGCCGCCAGCGCCAAGGGGGCCTCGCTCACCGACGCCTGGGTGGGTGCGCTGCTCACCCTGGCCGCGATCATGCTGGTGCTGGCGCCGTCGATTGACGCCGGCCGGCGCGCGGACCGCCTGCTCGACGGCCCGGACTACGCCGCCGCCGCGGTGACCGCCGCGCTGGTGGCCAGCCTGGCCCGGGTGGCGTGGTTGCTCACGCCCGGCACCGAGCTGGTGACGGCGGCCGCGCTCATCGCGGTGGTGGCGGCCATGGTCCGGGTGCTGCCCGGGGACTGGCGGCGCGGGCCGGCGCTGGGCATCGCGGTCGCCGGGGCCGTGGTGGCCGCGCTGGCCGCCTACACCGCGGTCCCGCACGCGTTCCGGGCGCTGGCCGCGCCGGGGCCGCTGTGGCACGGCGACCTGAGCGCCTGGCCGGTCGGCACGCCGACCGACGCCTGGCAGGCGCCGGTCGCCCTGGTCCTGCTGGCGGTGGCGGCGGCCCTCGCGCTGCCGCGACCGGCCAGCTACGACGTGGCCGCGGGCTGCGTCGCCCTGGCCACCATGGCGGCCCCGATCGCGCTCGGGCTGCCCTGGTGGTCGCCGGTGATGCTCGGCGGGGCGGTCGCCGCCGGCTACGGCACGGCCGCCGTGGTCGCGCGCGAACCCCGCGCCGGCTTCTCCCGGGCCGCCCTGGCCGCCGCCATGGCGCTCTACGCCGTCGGCGCCGGGCTGGTGCGGCCGTGGACCACGGCCGCGGCGCTGCTGTTGATCACCTTGCTCGGCACGGTGGTGGCGGTCCTGGCCCGGGTGGTGAACCCGCTGCTGGACCCGCCGCCGGTGGCGTCGGTCCGGCAGCCGGGCGGGGCGGGCTCCGCCCTGCTGCCCCCGCACCTGGTGCGCATCGCCGGGGCCGGGCTCGCCGGCGCGCTGCTGGCCCTGCCGGGGGCGGTCGCGGCACTGGTCGCCGGCGCCGGGCGCCCGGCCGACACGGTGCTCACGGCCGCGCTCGCCGCCTCGGGCGCCGCCCTGGTCGCCGTCGTCGCGGTACGCCGGCGGCTTCCGCAGCTGCTGCCCTACGCCACCCTGGGCATCGCCGGCGGAGCCACGGCCACCGCCGTGGCGTCCCTGTTCACGCCGGCCTCCACCGGCATGTACGCCGCCGCGGCGGCGCTGCTCGGCGTGGTGGCGGAGCTGCTGCGGGCCCAGGCCCACGTCGCGCACCGCGGCGCCGCGGCGGCCGGCGCGGTCCCGGCCGGGGACGCGGCGGGCGGGACGGCCGCCCCGGTGGCCGGCGGGCCCGACCCGGCGGGGGGTGCGGTGCCGGCCGGCGGCCCGCGCCGCTGGCGGGTCGCTTCGGCGCGCCGCAGCGGGGAAGGGACGCGGGTCTACGGGCGGCTGCGCCGCCGGCTGGTGCCGGGCCCCGACGGGCGCTGGGCGCTCAGCCCCTCCGAGGGGGCCCTGGCGGTCGCGGCGCTGCCCGCCGGCCTCGCGGTGTTCGCCATCGCCCCCGCCCTCGGCGCCGCCCTGGTCGACCCGTACCAGGCCCTGGACCGGATCTGGCAGGGGCCTCCGCCGGTGCTGCTCGCCCCCGCCGCCGGCGGGGTGGGCCCCACCGGCGTCCTCGCGGCGCTGCTGCTCACCGTCGCGGCCGCCCTCGGCGCGGTGGGCTTCCGGCAGCGGGACCTGGCCAGCGCCGTCCCCGTGATCCTGCCCGGGGCCGCGGTGACCATCCTGATCGCGCCGGTCGCGCTCGGCGCGGCCTGGCCGGCTGCGACCACCGCGGCGCTGGCGGTCTTCGCGCTGTCCATGCTGGGCCTGGCGCTGTCCCCGCCGCCGCCGGACACCGAGCGGGCCCGGCCGCTGCGGGTAGCCCGCCGGGTGGTGTTCGCGCTGGGCCTGGCGGCCGGCGGTGCCGGCCTGGCCGGCAGCCTGTCCACCAAGCCGCTGACCCTGTTCACGCTGGGCGGCGCGGTGGCCGTGGGGCTGGGCGCCGCGCTGTGGGGCCGCACCGAGCCCGCCCGCATCCTCGGCTGGCTCTTCGGGGCGGTGTTCGCCCAGCTCTTCGTCCTCACCGCCGGGCTGGTCGCCGGCTACCCGGCGGCCTGGTCGGCGTTCGGCGTGCTCGGCGTGGGGGCGGCGCTGCTGGTGCTGCCCTCGGCGCTGCCGCGACTACGCCGCCCCGAGGCGCTGCGCGAGGCGGCCGCGGTGGAGTGGAGCGGACACGCCGCCGCCCTGCTCGCCCTGGCGCTGACGCACCAGTCGCCGCGGCACGTCGGCGCGCTGCTGGCCGCCTGGGGCGCGGTGCTGGGCATCTCGGCCACCCGCCCGCACCGCAGCCCGACCCAGCGCCGGGTGCTGTTCTGGGCCGCCGTGGGCTGCGAGATCACCGCGTGGTGGCTGCTGATGAGCATCGCGCGGGTGAGCCTGCCGGAGGCCTACACGCTGCCGTTCGCCGCGCTCGCGCTGCTGGTCGGCGTCCTGGAGGTGCGCCAGCGACCGGACCTGGGCAGCTGGATGGCGTACGGCCCGGCGCTCATCGCGGCGTTCGCGCCGACGCTGTTCATCGTCCTCACCACCGAGGCCAGCGCCACCCGGGAGGTGCTGCTGCTGCTCGGCGCGGTGGCGGTGCTGGTCGCCGGGTCGGCCCGGCGGCAGCAGGCCCCGGTGATGGTCGGCGCGGTGGTGACCGCGATCGCCGCCCTGCACGCGCTGACGGTCATCAGCTCCTGGCTGGTGCTGGTCCCGGTCGGGCTGGTGCTGCTCCTGCTGGGCGCCAGCAACGAGAAGCGCCGGCACGAGCTGCAACGACTGCGCGGCGCGCTGGGCCGGATGCGCTGACCCGGGCGCCGGCCAGGTGCCGGCACGACGCCACGGTCGGCCTGGCGCCGGCCACGTGCCGGCACGACGCCACGGTCGGCCTGGCGCCGGCCCGGTACCGACGCGCCGCCGCCCGCCGCCCGGCGGGTGCGGACGGATCACCGCGGCGCGGCCAGCGCCGCGCGCAGCGCCGCGTCCTTCTCCTCGACCAGCGTGATCAGATCCGCCTGGAACCGCGCCATCCGCGCCCGGAGGGCATCGTCGGCCGCCGCCAGGATCCGGGCGGCGAGCAGTCCGGCGTTGCGGGCGCCGCCGACGGACACCGTGGCCACGGGGACGCCGGCCGGCATCTGCACGATCGAGAGCAGAGAGTCCATCCCGTCCAGGTGCTTCAGGGGCACCGGCACGCCGATGACGGGCAGCGGCGTCACGGAGGCCACCATGCCCGGCAGCGCGGCGGCGCCGCCGGCACCGGCGACGATCACGCGCAGCCCGCGCTCGGCGGCCTGCGCGCCGTAGTCCAGCATGGCCTGCGGCGTGCGGTGGGCCGAGACGACGCGCACCTCGTACGGGATCTCGAACTCGTCCAGCGCCTCGGCCGCCAGCCGCATGACCGACCAGTCCGAGTCGCTACCCATGATCACACCGACGAGTGCCACCGCTACCGCCCCTCCCGCAGCCAGCGGGCGGCGCGCTCCGCGCGGGCCCGCACCACGACCGGGTCGTCGCCCAGCGCGGTCACGTGTCCGACCTTCCGTCCGGGGCGCACCTGCTTGCCGTACAGGTGAACCTTGACCCCCGGGTCCTCGGCGAACAGGTGGTGCAGCCGCTCGTCGAGCGGCATGCCGCCGTCCGCCCCGCCGAGCACGTTCGCCATGACGACGGCCGGCGCGGTCAGCGCGGTGTCCCCCATGGGGTAGTCCAGCACCGCCCGCAGGTGCTGCTCGAACTGCGACGTGCGGGCGCCCTCGATGGTCCAGTGCCCGGTGTTGTGCGGACGCATCGCCAGCTCGTTGACCGACAGCCCGGCCTCGGTCTCGAACAGCTCCACCGCGAGCAGCCCCACCACGCCCAGCTCGGTCGCCAGCCGGATGGCCAGCTGCTGCGCCTGCCCCGCCAGCTCCTCGGGCAGCCCCGGCGCGGGCGCGAGCACGGCCACGCAGACGCCGTCGCGCTGCACGCTCTGCACCACCGGGTACACGGCCACCTGGCCGAACGGTGAGCGGGCCACCTGCACGGCCAGCTCGCGGCGCAGCCGCACCCGCTCCTCCACGATGAGCTCGGTGCCGGTGGCCAGCAGCGCCGCCGCGGCCTCCCGGTGGGCCAGCACCCACACGCCGCGGCCGTCGTAGCCGCCGCGGACGGCCTTGGCGACCACCGGCCAGCCGACCTCGGCGGCGAAGTCCGCGATGTCGGCCGCGCCGTCCGCTCCGGGGCGCACCGGCCGCCAGCGGGGCGACGGCACCCCGAGCGTGGCGAGCCGTTCCCGCATCGCGCGCTTGTCCTGCGCGTAGCGCAGCGCGTCGGCGCCGGGGTGCAGGGTGACGCCCTCGGCGGCCAGGGCGCGGATGTGCGCGGCCGGGACGTGCTCGTGGTCGAAGGTGACCACGTCGCACTCCTTGGCGAAGGCGCGCAGCGCGGCCAGGTCCGTGTGGTGCCCGAGGCGCACGTCGGCCGCCACCTGGGCGGCGCTCTCCTCCGGGGCGGTGGCCAGCACTCGCAGGGACTGGCCGAGGGCGATCGCGGCCTGGTGGGTCATCCGGGCCAGCTGCCCACCACCCACCATGCCGACAACGGGCAGACCGGTTCGGGTATCCATGTCGCGGCCAGCGTAGCGGCGCCGCCCGGCGGGCCGGCAGGCCGGGCGGCTCCCGCCACGGCGAGCACGGCGCACGGGCACGGGTGCGGCACCGGTACGGGCTCAGCGCGGCACGGCGTGCGGGCGCGGGCACGGCGTGCGGGCGTCGCGCCGCTACGCGGGGCGGGCCGCCGCCGGCCGGCGGCGGGCGAGCGCGCGCCGCTCGCGCGCCGTGCGCCAGGAGATCAGCGGGGCGCCGAGCAGGGTGGGGGCCACCCAGGCCACCGGGTGGCCGTCGGCCAGCTGCACCACGAACGCCGTGACGAAGGCGATGACGCTGCTGCCCATCGCGTTGAGGTGCCACACCCGCCACTGCCCCGGGCCGCCCAGCCGGGGACGCCGGCGGGCCAGCCACACGCCCGCCCC
>DATMJT010000123.1:0-21727 GCA_035553735.1 Pilimelia sp. | reverse complement strand
GTTCGGCGTGGGCGAGGTCGCCGTCGACGGCGAGCAGTTGGAGCCAGGCGAGCAGGTCGATGGCGATGGCGGCCGCGGTGCGCCACGCTTGGTTGATGGCGAACTCGCGCGACGGTAGCCGGCCCAGGCCGGTGTCTTTCGCGCAGCGGATCCGGTCCTCGACCCGGGCCTGGGCCCGGTGACGGACCTCCAACCACTGCAGCGCCCCGGCCGCGGTGTTGGTGACGAACGCGGTGTAGCGCCAGCCGTCGCGTTCCTGCCCTGGTCTTGCGACCACCGGTCAGCACGAGGAACTCGAGTCGAGGGCTGCGCTGGGCGACTGGGAAGCCTGGCGCTACTGGTAGCAGATTCCGGGCAACGCTGGCAGACCTCCCGTCGCCCATCTTGACACCTAACCTAATGGGGCCCCAGGCCGGGCTGCCGGAGGGCTCGGTGCCGGGTTGTTGGCATTGGGGACTCGACGCGATGGTGCTCCGATGGTGCTCGGATGTCGGGCACGGTGGCGGGGGCCAAGCTGACCCGCAACACCACCACCGGCGAGCTGCGGCTGAAGTTCGACAAGAGCGAGGGCAGCTTCTACTTCGCCGACGCCACCGGCCGGTTGCTGCGCAGCCAGGACCGGAACAACAACAAGATCACTTTCGGGTACGACGGCGCGGGCAACGTCGACACGATCACCGACACCCAGGGCCGCGTCGTCACGCTCGCCTACACCGCCGGCCGGCTCACGTCGGTCACCGACTCCACCGGACGCCAGGTCCGCTACACCTACAACGCGGCGCAGAACCTGGAGACCGTCACCGACACCAACGGCGGAGTCAGCCGGTTCGAGTACCACGGCGACCGCCTCTCGAAGATCACCACGCCCGGCGGGCGGGTCACCGATCTGGGCTACGAGCCCGACGGCTCCCGGATGCTCGACTACTACGAGCAGCTCAACCCGGCCGGAACGCCGGCGCAGGCCCGGTACACGCTGACCTACCACGCGGGCGAGACGAAGGTGACCGACCCCAACGGCAACGCCACCGCCGACGGCGCCGACGGGATCACCACACACACCTACGAAACCCGTGACCGAGTCACGAAGGTCACCGACGCGCTCGGACACTCGCGGTCGAAGAAGTACAACGCCAACGACAACGTCGAAACCGTGACCGACGCGCTGGCCAACACCACCACCTTCGGCTACGACCCGAATACCAACAACCTGACCTCGGTCGGGATCGCCACCGGCGCCACGTCGAAGCTGGACTACAACAACACCTCGCACCCCCACTCGCCCAGCGGCGAGACCGACCCGCAGGGCAACACCCTGGCCTACTCCTACGACGCGGCCGGCAACAAGACCGCCACGGAGAGCTCGCAGTACCCGGGGCAGAAGATCAACGAGGCCGACTACAACGACAACGGCACCGTCAACTGGCGCGAGGACGCCAAGGACGTGCGCACCAACTACAGCTACGACGGCAAGGGGAACCTCACCAAGGTCGACAACCCGGCCCCGCTGGGCGACATCACCATCACCCCCGACGCGCTGTCGCGGATGAAGGACCGCACCGACGGCAAGGGCCAGAAGACTGTCTACGAGTACGACGACCTCGACCGCCTCAAGAAGATCACCTATCAGGACTACCGGACGGTGGAGTACACCTACGACCCCGACGGCAACCTGACCCGCATCGTCGACCCCAGCGGCACCACCGTGCTGACCTACGACGGCTTCGGCCGCCCCGCCACCAAGACCGCCCCCGGCGCGGTCGTGATCACCTACGGTCACGACCGCAACGGCAATCTCACCACGTTCACCGACGCCGGCGGCACCGTCACCTACACCTACGACCAGGCGAACCTGCTCACCACGGTGCAGGAACCCGGAGCGCCCGCGCCGGTCAGATTCTCCTACGACGAGAACAACCGTCGGCGCTTCATGTACCTGCCGACCAGCCCGCAGGTCACCGTCGAGATGAAGTACGACAAGTCCGGGCGGCAGACGTCCATCGTCGCCACGAATGACGCCACCGGCGCGAAGCTGTCCAGCTTCACCTACGACTACACCAAGAACGGCGCCGACACCGCGCTGCGCCAGTCGGCGACCGACCTGTCCGGCACCACCACGTACGCCTACGACAAGCTCAACCGCCTCACGAGCGCCACCGGACCCGGTTCGTTGGACCGCAGCTACGACTACGACGCCAACTTCAACCGCACCGCCAAGACCGAGAACGGCACTACCACGTCGTACGACTACAACAACGCCCACCAGCTCACCAAAGCGGGCTCGGCCACCTACTCCTACGACGGCAACGGCAACACCACCAGCTCGTCGTCCGGGTGGGCGTTGCAGTACAACACCCTCGACCAGACCACCTCGATCACCAAACCCGGTGCGACCCCGCTTGCCCCGCTGACCTACGGCGGCGCGGACCAGACCGAGCGCCGTACCGCCGGCACCACCGCGTACGCCACCTCGGTGCTGGGCGTGGGCTCAGCGAGCGCACCGGCAGGCCCGTCCGGCACTGTCGGCCCGAACACCGTCGACCCGGCCCCGGGCACGAGCCACTACTACACCCGCGACAACACCGGTGGCCTGATCAGTTTGCGCACCAACGGCACGCGGTACTACTACCTCGTGGACGGCCTCGGATCAGTGGTGGGATTGGTGAATACCGCCGCCAACAAGGTCAACATCTACAGCTACGACCCCTACGGCATCCAACTCTCCGCTACCCAGCAGATTGCCAACCCATGGCGCTACGCCTCCGGTCACTACGACGGCGCCACCGGACTCACCAAGTTCGGCGCCCGTTACTACAATCCCGACCTCGGCCGATTCACCCAACGCGATCCTAGCGGCAAAGACTTCCCATACAGCTACAGCAGTTGCGATCCGATCAATAGAACGGATCCCAGCGGGCTTGCGTCTTGGTGCGCATGGGCTGGACTTGGGATCGGCGTCGCCGGTGTTGTTGTCGGCGTAGCGGCTGTCGCTGTGACTGGTGGCGCGGCCGTCGCCGCCCTAACGGCTACGGGAATCTTCCTCGGCGAAGCGGGAGTAGTTATGGGTATTGCCGACATGTCCGGTAATTGCTAGATCGGAGCTTAGGGCAACCGTGTATTGGGCGGCCCGGAGCAATCCGGGCCGCCCTCCCAAAGGAGGCGCTAGATGGGCACCCGTTCAATCCTCATCATTCTCGCCTTGTCGGGAGCCCTGACGATTGGGGGAGGACTAGTCGGGGTCTTGAGTGATGGCACCATGCATGACCTTGGCATGGCATCATTAGTCGTTGGCGGAGTGGGAGCGGTATTGGGATTTGTGGCATTATCGTTCAGAAATGCCAAGAAATGATTTCTGTGCAAGAGGCGGTCTTGATGACGCGGTGGTGCCGTCCCCCGCATGCGTCCTGCCTGCAACGGTTGGATGGATGATTGCTACAAGAATGCGGACATGGCCGTCGCCAATGTCGACACGCCTCAGTGTAGGTGGGCTCCTCGCCGGCTGTTGCGATGCCGGGCTGCAGCCCTTCCGTCTTTGGTGGCGACGGCACCAGCGAGTGGTGCGGGTACATGGCAAGAGGTTCTGAACTGTCGCTATGGATGACTCTCGTCACCGTGGCGCTGCTGGTCATCGCACAGGCCGTGGCTGGCTTCAACCGTCCGGTGAACATCGTCTTGGGCTGCGCGAGCGCCGCACTGGGGATATGGGCTGCGGCCACGCTGGTGGCACGGCGCAACGGTAGGGGTCCCGCGCGGCGACGTTAGTACTCCAGCCGGGTATGTCGCCGCGTTCGTCTCGGCTGGGGTGGCAGTATTCGTAGTTGCTGTACTGATTGCGAGGCGACGAAATCGCCGAAAGAGCGCACTATAGGGGCACCTGCCGCGACATGCCCGAACGCATGTGACGGGGGCCTCCCGGGGCAGGGCCCCGGCAAAGTCGTGGCGCGTGTCCGTGTTGCGATGGTTGGTGTAGAGCGCCCTTGCATGCGCTAGCCGGGCGGGCATGACCAGTTCAGAAGATCATCGAGGTTCTCTGCGCCTTGTCGATCTATCCGAAGGCAGCCATGCCCGCGTTGCCATCATCGCTGATCTCGTCTCTGTCGGATACACCGGCCGCATCCTCTACACCGGCGTCGGCAGCCGATCTGCGTGCAGCCCTGGCCGGTCTGCCTGATCCTCGTGCCCGTCGCGGTGTCCGGCACCGGCTGACGGTCGTGGTCACGGCGGCCGTCTGCGCGGTGGTAGCCGGCTACCGCTCCTACGCGGCGATCGGTGAATGGATCGCCGACCTGCCCGACGACGTAGCGAGCACCCTCGGGATCGACAGTGCCCGACGACCGTCCGAGGCCATGATCCGCAGGCTGCTGCAGGCCCTGGACGGCGACAAGCTCGCCGCGGTGGTCGGCACCTGGCTCGCCTCCCGAATGCCCGCACCGGCACCCGGCCTACGGCCGGCGATCGCCGTGGACGGTAAGACGATCCGCGGTTCCCGCACCGCCACCACCGTCGCCCGGCACGTCCTGGCCGCCTGCAACCACGTCACCGGCGTCGTCCTGGCCAGCACCGACGTCCACACCAAGACCAACGAAATCACTCGCTTCGCACCGCTACTGGACCAGATCAGCGACCTACGCGGAGTGGTCGTGACCGCCGACGCCCTGCACTGCCAGCGTGAGCACACCGCCTACCTGGCCGCACGCGGCGCGCACTGGATCCTCACCGTGAAGGACAACCAACCCAGCCTGCACACGCAACTGGCTGCCCTGCCCTGGCAAGCTGTTCCCGACGCCGCCCGCGACACCGCACGCGGTCACGGCCGCCGCGAGATCCGCACCCTGAAGATCCTGTCCATCTCCACCGGGGTCGGGTTCCCCAACGCCGCTCAGGCCATGCAGATCCGACGGCGCAGACACTGCCTCGACCAGCCGAAACGGTTCACCACCGAAACCGTCTACGCCATCACCGACCTCCACGTCCACCAGGCCAGACCCGCGCACCTGGCCACGTGGATCCGCGGCCACTGGTCTATCGAGAACAAGGTCCACTGGGTCCGCGACGTCACCTACGACGAAGACCGCAGCCAGATCCGTACCGGCACCGGACCCCAATTCATGGCCGCCCTACGCAACGCCGCCATCGGCGCGCTACGACTGGCCGGCGCCGGCAACATCGCCGCCGCCAACCGTCACCACGCCCGCGACAGCAGCCGCCCCCTGGCCCTCCTCGGCATCACCTGACTTTGCCGGGACCCTGCCGCTTCGGGCAGCCCGATGGTCCAGGGGAGGTATGGCGTCGCCCGCGTCCCACGCACGGCGGATCTCCGCGACGAACTGCGGGCTGGGCAGGAGGGCGATGCCGCGCCAGATCGCTGAACTCCGCGCGGCGTCGGCCAACCAGCGCACGTAACGGCTATTGCACCCTCCCGGGGAGTACCTCGCCGCCGCTAGGGAGCGGCCGGGGCCGCCTACGGGGATTTTCTGGCTATGGCCCACTTTTCGTGATCGGTGGCGTGGTCCGGACTGTGGTGAACGCCCAGCTGCTCGGCCAGTCGGCAGATCACCGGCCTGGGCCCCGACTCCCGGTACGGCGCGCATCGCGCGCTGCCTCGGTTCGTCGAGGGTACTTCAAGCCCGAGAGGTCAAAGAACGAGCTCAGACCTCCACCAGGATCTTGCCCCGGTTCGCCGACCGGTCGGAATACAGGCTCTGGTACGCGTGGGGAATTCCGTCGAACCCCTGGTAGACGGTCTGCTGGTAGACCAGTCCACCCGTGCGCACCAGATGACCGAGCTCGTCGCGCATGGCGGCCAGGTTCTCCTCGGTGAACCACTCGTGGGCGAAGATGCCTCGGATGGTGGTACGGGGGTAGAGGATGAGCGGCAGCAGTCGCGGGCCGACCCGCTCCCGGCCCACCTGCGTCCCCCACTGCCAGCACACCGCCACCTGGCTGTGCACGTTCAGCATGGTGAACGCCACGTCGGTGATCGTGCCGCCCAGGTTGTCGAAGTACTTGTCGATCCCGTCCGGGGCCGCCTTGGCCAGCTCCTCGCGCACCCGGTCCGGGTCGTCACCGTGGCGGTACGCGACCACGGCGTCGAAGCCGAGTTCGGTCAGGTACCCGGCCTTCTCCGGCGAGCCGGTGCTGCCCACCACCCGCGCCCCGGCGCGCTTGGTCAGCTGGCCGACCAGGGTGCCGATGGCCCCGGTGGCGCCGCTGATCAGGAAGGTGTCGCCGGGGCGCACGGTCATGAAGTGGGTGAGCGTGCCCCAGGCGGTCACGCCCGGACCACCCATCAGGCCCAGCGCCGTGCTCACCGGCAGGACGTCGTCGTAGTGCTCGGGCGCCAGCCGGCGGTACGGCGGGAACACCATCGGGAACGACTCGCCCTGCCACAGCACCTGGCCGCCGGTGCCGACGACGTGGCTGCGCCAGCCCCCGTACCCCTGCACCAGGTCACCGACCGCGAAGGCGGCGCTCGGGCCGGCGTCGACCACCTCCATGATGGAGTCGGCGACCATGTGCTGTCCGATGGGCGTCTCCAGGGCGAGCCCGTGCAGGTAGGGGTCGACCGAGACGTACCGGGTGCGGAACAGCATCTCGTCGTCGCCGAGGGCGACGGGCACCTCCTCGGTCACCTTCTCGTAGATCCGGCTGACGTCGGGGACTCCGTCGATGTGCGCGCGCACGACCCACTTTTCGATCTTCATGTCACGTCCCTTGCTGGGTGAGGATGGCGGGATGCTCCGCGGCCGTCGGGGCCGGGGAGGACCTGGTCGGGATGGGCACCACGACCTGCGTCGGAGGTGGCGCCGTCCGGTCGAGGTCGGCCCGGAACGGACGGCCGTCGTCACGGCACACGAACTGCACGACGTGCCGCCCGGCGGCGGCGGCGCGGATCAGGCCGCCGATCGTGGTCCACACCCCGGAGAGGTAGAAGTTCGCCAGCCCGGGCAGGACCGGGCCGTTGCGCTCCAGTTCCTTCTCCATGGTCTCGCCGCCGTCGACGAACGGCTGCCACCCGGCGATGGACCCGTTGTAGTTGGCGGTGTAGCGGACCTGGGTCAGCGGGGTGGCCACGTCGTGCGCCACCACGGCGTCGGCCAGACCCGGGTAGCGCCGGTCGAGCAGCTCCAGCACGGCACGGCGCACCTGGCGCTTGGCGGCGTAGTAGGCCCGTCCGCGCCGTACCCGCAGGGTGTGCAGCTCCTGCCCGCCGCGTACCCGGGTCGCCTGGTCCGGGCCGTCCACCAGGGAACGCCACGTGGTGGTGTCGGAGAAGAACGTGACGAACACGACGGCGCTGTGCTCCGGGGACAGCTCGGGGTAGTGCAGGCTGCGGAACTGCACGTTCACGCTCGGATGCTCGCCGATGCCGACGAGGTCGGCGGCCTCCTCCCGGGTCAGCAGGTGGGTGGTGCACGGGTCCCCCTCGGGGAACGGGCGGTTCAGGCCGAAGAAGAGGCTGACGTACCCCGGGTACACCATGCCGGGCTCGTTGATGGTGTCGGTGTAGAGGCGGCGGTAGGTCTCGTTCAGGTAGCGGCCCTTGAGGAGCTTCATCACTGTGGTGTGTCCGTCGGCCGCCGAGACCACGATGTCGGCCCGGTGCTCGGTGCCGTCGCTGAGCCGGATCCCCACGGCCCGGTCGTTCTCGATCAGCACCTCCTCGACGAGGGCGTTGTAGGTCACCTCGCCGCCGAGGCGCCGGTAGCGTCCCTCGATAGAGCGGGCGAGCCCCAGCGAGCCGCCCTCCGGGACGCCGGCCGTGTGGCCGGCGTGCGCGGCGAGCTGGAAGTAGAAGGGCAGCACCGGAAATGTCGGGTGCCGTTCGTACAGGATGTAGTTGAAAGCCTCACGCAGCAGCGGGTCGCGGAAGCGCGCCGAGTAGTCGGTCATCAGGGTGGTGATGGACCTGCGGATGACGGCGAGGTGCGGGACGAAGGCGGCGAGCATCCGCCACCGCTCCCACCGCCCCATTAGGCCCACCGGCTTGAGGAACGGGTAGGCGTTGAGCAGCTTCTTGAAGCTGCGCACGCCGTTGCAGAAGTCGCGGATCAGCCGGGCGTCCGCCGGGGAGTGCGCCAACAGGTGCGCCTGCAGCCGGTCGGGGTCGGAGTAGAAGTAGACCACCCGGCCGTCGCGGCCGCGCACGATGTTGAAGGTCTCGAAGGTACGCATCTGCTTGCCCTGCAGGGCGCCGAGTTCGAGCCAGATCTGGTGCATGTCGGTGCCCGGCCCACTGCCGAGCAGCCAGCTGACACACCAGTCGAAGGTGAAGTCGCCCTGGTCCCAGGCGGTGCAGCAGCCGCCGGGCAGCTCGTGCATCTCGAAGACGCGGGTCCGGTAGCCATTCATCTGGGCGTAGCAGCCTGTGGCGAGCCCGCCCAGCCCGGCGCCAATAATGATCATTGTGGTTCGCGGGGTGCCCGACCCTGACATTGTGGGTGTCTCCTCGGTGCTCAGCCGGCCACGGCGGGCGCGACGGGTTGCGGGACGCCGGCCGGCATCTGCTCCGCGCTGGCCAGCGCGTCGCGGACCAGACCGGCGTTGAGCGCGACGTACTCGCGGTCGAGCATTTCGGCGTGGGTGCCGAAGCCGGGCACGACGGTGTCCCGGCGGGCGGAGCTGCCGGCCCAGCTGCCCGGTTCGCCGGCCGTGTAGCGGGCCACCCTGTCCCGGTCCGAGATGACGGTGACGGGCGCGTCGACCACGCCGGCGTTGGGCGTCCGGCTGCAGAACTCGATGTATTCGCGCGCCTGCTCCCGGGTCTCCTGGGCGACGATCTCGGAGCCGGTGTGCCGGCGCAGGTGCTCGGCGAGTTCACGCTCGAAGGCGGCGAAGTGCTCCGCGCCGAACGCGAACGCCTCGGCGATCCGGTACGAGTCGACGATGACCACCTGGCGCACCGTCCGGTCCCGGCGCTCCAGCTCCCTGGCGACCTCGAAGGCGATGTTCCCGCCGAGCGAGTAGCCGAGCAGCGGGCAGGCGCCCGTCGGCGCGATCTCCTCCACCAGGTCCGCGTAGCGGGCGATCTTGTTGTCCCCGCCCACGTGGTTGAAGGCGACGATCTCGTGGTCCGGCAGGTGGGCGGCGAACTGGCGGTAGACCAGCCCGTGTCCGCCGGCCGGCGGGAAGCAGAACAGGGTCGGCCCGGCGCCGGCGTTGAACCGCAGGTACGGTTGGGCGCCCGCGAGCCGGCCGGTGATGACGTGCTCCACGGTCCGGGCCATCCCGCGCAGGGTGGTCACCCGGAACAGCTCGCTGACCGGGATCTCGATGTGGAACTCGGCCCGCAGGTGGTGGATCAGCTCGATCAGCTTGATGGAACTGCCGCCGGCCTCGAAGAAGTCGTCGTGCAGGCCGACCTCGTCGAGGCCGAGCAGGGTGCGCCAGTGCGCCGCCGTGCGGACCTCGTAGAGGGTGACCGGCGGTTCGTGGACCCGGTCGCCGGCGCCGGGCCGGGGCTCGGGAAGGGCGGCCACGTCGACCTTGCCGTTGGGGGTCAGCGGCAGCGCGGGCAGCTCCACGAAGTACGACGGGATCATGAAGGTCGGGAGCTGGTCGGCCAGGTGCCGGCGCAGTCCGCGCGCGTCCAGCGGCGCGCCGTCCGCCGGCACGCAGTAGGCGCACAGCGCCGGCTCGCCGTCGCCGTCCGCGCGGACCAGCACCACCACCTGCGCCAGGCCCGGCCAGGTCATCAGGTGCGACTCCACCTCGCCCGCCTCGACCCGGTGCCCGCGCACCTTGACTTGACTGTCCACCCGGCCGAGCAGCCGCACGGTGCCGTCGGCGCCCCAGCACCCCAGGTCGCCGGTGCGGTACAGCCGCACGGGTTTGGCGTGGGCGGTGCGACCCAGGGTCCGGGTGACGAAGCGCCGCGCGGTCTGCTCCGAGTCGCCGACGTAGCCGTCGGCCACTCCGTCCCCGCCGATCCACACCTCGCCCGGCACGCCGGGGGGAACCGGCTCGCCGTGTGCGTCGAACAGGTAGACGGCGCTGTTCGGGAACGGCCGGCCGATGGGCACCATGCGGCTGGGGTCCAGCGCGTCGACCGGGCCCTCGAAGTACGTGCTGTCGATGGTCGCCTCGCTGAGCCCGTACGAGTTGACCAGTCGGGTGTCGGGGCCGCACAGCGCGCGCAGGCGCTGGTACTCCTCGACCTTCCAGGCGTCGGAGCCGACCACCAGCAGGCGCATGAAGTCGAGCCGGTGGCCGCCCCGTTCGCAGTGGGCCATCAGGGCGCGTGCCACCGCGGGCACGAATTCGGCGCAGTCCACCCGCTCGGCGGCCATGGTGCGGTACAGCCGGTCGGTGTCGAACAGCAGGTCGCGGTCGACCAGCAGCAGGGTGCCGCCGGAGCACAGCGCCCGGACCAGGTCCCCGGTGAAGACGTCGAAGGCGAAGCTGGCCATCTGCAGGTGTACCCGGACGTCCCGGTCGAGGCGGTACGCGGTGCGCCAGCCCGCGTACACGGCGGCGAGGTTGCCGTGGTTGACCCGCACGGCCTTCGGAGCGCCGGTCGACCCGGAGGTGTAGATGACGTAGGCCGGGTCCGCCAGGCCGACCCGGACGTCGAGCGGCTCGTCTGCTCCGGCATCGGCCTCGCGCAGCAGGTCGGCCAGCTCGAGCGTCCGCCCGGGCAGGTCGGGGAAGCGGTCGCCGGGCGGGCCGTCGACGAGGACCAGCGCCGCCCCGGCGGTACGGGCCATGTACGCCAGCCGCTCCGCCGGGGACCCGCTGTCCAGCGGCAGGTAGCAGCCACCTGCGCGCAGCACCGCCAGCACCGCCGTGACCAGCTCCGGTGACTTCTCCAGGCAGAGCGCTACCACCGCGCCGTCGCGTACGCCGTGCGCGCGCAGCCGGTGGGCGAGCCGCCGGGACCGGCGCTCCAGGTCTGCGTAGCGCAGCCGGCGGGGCTCGCCGGATCGGCTTGGCGCGACGACGGCTACCCGGTCGGGCCGCTCCTCGGCAGCCCGGACGACCAGCTCGTGCACCGGGGTGTCGTGCGCGGCCCGCCGCCCGGCCCCGCTCCACTCATCGAGGATGCGGCCGCGCTCCTCGGCGTCGAGCAGCTCGAGCCGGCCGACCGGCCGGTCGGCCGGTCCCCGGGTCATGGCGTCGAGCAGGTGGACGTAGTGGCCAGCCAGCCGGCGCACGGTGTCCGGCAGGAACAGGTCGGTGTTGTACTTGAGCACGCAGTGGAAGCGCCCGTCGGCCTCCTCCTCGTACGCCGACAGGGTCAGGTCGAACTGCCCCTCCTCTTCCGGAAGCTCGACGTACTCCAGGCGGTAGCCGTACTTCTCGGTAGCAACCTTGTGGGTGAGCAGGATGAACATCACCTGGAAGACCGCCGAACGGCTCGGGTCGTGGTGCAGCCCCAGCTGCTCCACCAGCAGTACGAAGGGGTACTCCTGGTTGTCCAGCCCGTTGAGCACCGTGGCGCGCACCTGGGCCAACAAGTCGCCGACGGCGGGGTCGCCCGCGAGGCTGGCGTGCAGCGGCAGCGGGTTTACGAAGTATCCGTAGACGGAGGCGAACTCCTCGGCGGTGCGGCCGGTGACCGGACTGCCGACGATGATGTCGTCCTGGCCGGAGTAGCGGTGCAGCAGGACGTAGTAGGCGCAGAGCAGCACCACGAAGACCGTCACGTCGTGCTCCCGCGCCAGGGCGTGCACCCGGGCGCTGAGGTCGGCGTCCAGGACGAAGAACTCGGATGCACCGTTGTGGGTCTGCACCGCCGGTCGGGGCTTGTCGGTGGGCAGGTTGAGCACCGGCACCTTCGCCGGCAGGTGGGCCCGCCAGTAGTCGAGCGACTCCCGCGCCTCGGTACTGGCGAGGAAGCGGTTCTGCCAGTTGAGGAAGTCCAGGTAGCGGGCCGAGGGCGGGGGAAGCTGCGGCGCGCGGCCCTGGCAGAGTCCTTCGTAGACGGCCAGCAGCTCCTCGATGAAGGTGAACGTGGAAATGGCGTCGGAGACGATGTGGTGGACCGCCTTCATGATCACCCAGTGACACGGCCCGCGCCGGAACAACCGGAAACGCACCAGCGGGTCGCGCTCCAGGTCGTACGGCCGCCGGTACTCCTGGATGATCATCTGGTAGACGTCGTCCCAGTCCCGGTCCCGGACGTCGAACACGGCGACGTCCGCCCGCACCTCTGCGGCGATCCGCTGCACCGGATGGCCCTGGTCGAGTAGGAAGTTCGCCCGCAGGCTGGGGTGCCGGGCGATCAGCATGCGGACGGCCTCGAACATCAGCTCCGGGTCCAGCTCGACGCGGACCTCGACCGCCCCGCCGATGTTGTAGGCGTAGCCCTCGGGGTTGAGCTGCTTGAGGAACCATAGGGCCATCTGGTTCTGGGTCAGCGGATACCGTCGCTCGTCGGTGAAGACGGGGACATCCACGGCGCCGGCGGCCGGGCCCGTGTCCCCGCTCACCAGCGCGGCCAGCCCGTCGTGCACCTGGCCGACCAGCTCGGCGACCGGGGCGCCGCTGAGCAGCGAGACGACCGGCAGGGCGACACCCAGCTCCGCGGAGATCCGCGCCCGCAGCTCCATGGCCAGCAGCGAGTCCAGCCCCAGCGTGGTGACGCTGACGGTCGACTGCACCCGCGCCACCGGCACCCGCAGCACGCCGGCCACCAGCTCGGTGAAGCGCTCGGTCAGCAGCCTGCGCCTGGTGGCGTCGTCGGCGTCGCGGAACGCCGCCAGCAGGTCGCCCGGCCCGGTGTCGTCCCGCTCGTCGGTGGCGGCGGCCGCCAGCTCGGCGACGAGCATCGGCGGGGTCGGGTACCAGGAAAGGAAGGTCGGCCAGTCGACAACGGTGGCGACGACCAGCTGGGCCCGGTCCTGCCCGACGACCCGCTCCAGCACGGCCATGCCGGCGTCGGGCGACAGCGAGCTCATGCCGCGGCTGTTGCGGTAGTGGGCGACCAGCCCCAGCTCCTCGATCATCCCGGTCGCCCACGGCCCCCAGTCCAGGCTCAGCGCGGGCAAGCCGGCGGCCCGCCGGTGGTGGGCCAGCGCGTCGAGGAAGGCGTTGCCGGCGGCGTAGTTGGTCTGCCCGGCCGTGGTCAGCAGCGAGGCCACCGAGGCGAACAGCACGAAGTGCTCCAGCGGCTCGTCCCGCAGCAGGCGGTGCAGCAGGTAGGCGCCGACCACCTTGGGGGCGCACGCGGCGTCGAAGGCTGCCCGGTCCATCTCGGGGACCAACGTGTCCCGCACCTGGCCGGCCAGGTGGAAGACCCCCCGGACGGGCGGTTCCTCGCGCCTGCGGTGCCCGTCCCACCAGGCGGTCAGGGCCGCCTCGTCGGTGATGTCCAGCGTCGCCAGCACCGGGTGGCAGCCGAGTACCTCGAGCTCCCTGAGGAACGCGATCCGCTCGCCCGCGGCAGTGTGAGGGTCGGTGTCGCTCCACCGGTCGCGCTCGGGCACCGGGCTGCGTCCCATGAGGACGATCCGGCGCGCGCCGCGCCGCGCGAGCGTGCGGCACAGCAGGCGGCCCAGCGCTCCGAACGCGCCCGTGACCAGGTAGCTGCCGTCGGCGCGCAGCCGCATCGGCAGCGGGCGGGTCAGGTCGGCCGCCGGGGCCAGCCGGCTGGTGAACCGGTGCCCGCCGCGCAGGGCAACCTCGTCCTCGTCGCGGGCCGACAGCTCCGCCAGCAGCGCCTCGGCCTCCGCCCGGCGCGTCGCGCGGTCGGCGCCCGCGGCGGGGTCCAGGTCGACGAGCTTGCCGGGGTGCCCGACCAGCTCCTGGTGGCGGAGCACCCGGCCGACGCCCCAGGCGGAAGCGGCCAGCGGCTGCACCGGGTCACCGGCCCGGACGGCCTGGGTGCCCCTGGTGACCACGTGCAGGCCGGCGTCGACCTCCTCGGCGAGCAGCGCTTGGGCGAGGGCGACCACGGAGTAGGCGCCCACGCCGTGGTAGTCGGCGAACTCCCGGTGCAGGGCGCGGTCGAACGAGGGCAGGTCCAGGTTCCACAGGTGCACGACCGTCCGGTGGGGGCCGTCGGCGTCGCGCAGCTCCGCCAGGAGGCGTCGCAGGTCGGCGGCGGAGTCAGGCCGCACCGTCGAACGCCGCCGCCCGGGGTCGTGGCGGTACTCGCGGCCGGGCCGCACGAGGTGGCAACGGCGTCCCCGGGTGGCCAGGAGCGCGGCCAGTTCCTCGCCGAGGCCGTGGGCGTCGGCGAGGACCAGCCACCCGTCGGCGGCCGGCGCGTCGGCCGGGCCGGAGGCGTTGCGCCCGGCCGCACCCGACGCGCTGGTGCGGCGGGGGCCGCCGACCGTCGCCATCGTCTCCGCGGGCGGAGCGGGCCGCTCCACCCACGTGAGCTCGGCGAGCCAGCCGTCGATCGTGCCGATCCCGACAGCGGTCGACACCCTGGCCACGTCGGCGGCCCGGAACCCGACGACCCCGCCCAGCGGCGCACCGTCCTCCGCGTACACCGCTATGTCGCCTACCAGTTCCTCGCCGTCGCAGCGACGGACGGTCGCGTGCGCCCAGAGGCAACGGTCACCGACCGGGTCCACCCGCAGCTCCGCGATCGACACCGGCAACCGGATCCCGGCGCCCCCCTGCTCCCCGTGCAGCAGCTGCGGGGTCAGCAGCGTCTGGAAGCAAGCGTCCAGCAGCACCGGGTGCAGGTGGTAGTCGGCGGCGTCGGCCCCGACCGCCTCCGGCGGCCGGATCCGGGCCAGCGCCTCGTCCGGGCCGATCCAGACCTCCTCGATGGCCCGGAACGCGGGCCCGTAGTGGTACCCCAGTTCGGCCAGCGCCGGGTAGCAGCCGGCCGCGTCGAGGCGGCGGACCGCGCGGGCCCGCACGGCCCCGACATCCAGCGCCGCGGCCCGGCGCCGCTGGCCCGCGCGGAGCGCGCCGGTGGCGTGCACCAGGCGCTCCGGCGCGTCCCCGGAGACCGAGGCGACCGTGAACTCCCCGCTCTCCCCGGAGACCGTCAACTGCACGGTGCGGGGCTCTCGCTCGGAGAGGAACAGCGCCCGGCGCAGGTCCACGTCGGCCACGGCGGCGTCGGTACCGCCGGTCATGGACCGCACCGCCTGCACCGCCATCTCCAGGTAGCCGGCGGCGGGGAACAGGACATTGTCCTGGATGCGGTGGTCGGCCAGGTAGGGCAGGGCCTCGGAGTCCAGCCGCGCCTCCCAGGTGGGCTCCGCGTTGGCCAGCCGCCGGCCCAGCAGGGGATGGTCCCGGTGACCCAGCCGGACCTGCGCCACCGGGCGCGGCTCCACCCAGTAGCGATCCCGCCGGAACGGGTACCCCGGCAGCGACACCGGGACGCCGGCCGGCTGCAGGACGTCCCAGGCGACATCGAAGCCCAGGTTGTGCAGGGCGGCCAGGGACGTCATCAGCTGGACGGTCTCGTCCTCCTGGCGCCGGAGCGACGGCAGCGTGTAGCCCTCGGTGTCCCGGCTCGCCAGGCACTCCTGGATGGAGTGGCCGAGGACGGGGTGCGGACCGATCTCCAGGAAGACCCGGTGGCCGTCGTCGATGAGCTGGTCGACCGCCGCCCGGAAGCGGACCCTGTCCCGGACGTTGCGCCACCAGTAGTCGGCGTCGAGTTCCGGCCCCCGCGCCACCGCGTCCGTCCCGGTGAGATAGAGCGGCACCCGCGTCGACCGCGGCCGTAGGTCGGCCAGCGAGGTGAGCAGCTCGTCCTTGATGATCTCCATGCGGGCGCTGTGGTAGGGCACCCGCACGGTGAGGAGCTTGGCGAAGACCTGCTCGGCTTCCAGCCCGGCGGCGAGCTCCGCCAGCGCGTCCTCGTCGCCAGCCAGTGTGACCCCGCCCGGGCTGTTCACGGCGGCGACGGAGACCCGGGCGCCGTACGGTGTGATGCGCCGCTGCGCCGCCGCCTCGGTCAACCCGACGGCCAGCATGGTCCCCGTGCCGACGAGCTTCTGCTGAAGCCGGCTGCGGTGCACTACGACCGCAGTCGCGTCGGCCAGGCTGTACACCCCGGCCTCGTAGAACGCCGCCACCTCGCCGGTGCTGTGCCCGACGATGGCGTCGGGGCGCACTCCGTAGCTGCGCCACAGCGCCGCCAGGCCCACCTGGACGGCGAAGTTCGCCGGCTGCGCCAGCCAGGTCTGCGCCATGTGGGAGTCGAGCTCGTCCGCGTTCAGCTCTTCCACCAGTGACCAGCCGACGAGCCGGCGGATCTCCCGGTCGCATCGGTCGACCGCCTCACGGTAGACCGCCTGCTCCCGGTACAGCTGGCGGCCCATCGCCCACCACTGCGGGCCCATTCCGGTGAACACCCACGCCAGGCGCCGCAGCGCCGGATCGCACCGCCGTCCGACGAGCACGTGTGGGTGCGGCTCACCGCGCCGGTAGGCGTCCAGCCGCTCGGTCAACGACTCCCGTGAGGAGTACACGATGGACACCCGGTGGTCGAGGTGCTCCCGGCGGTGCGCGAGGGTGTGACCGAGGTCGGCCAGGGCAACCCCTTGGCCGCCGCACCGGCCCAGCTCCGCCTGGATGCCCTCCGCCCGCCGGGGCAGGGCGTCGGGGTCCCGGGCGGTCAGCGGCAGGATCGTGTGCGCCGGCGTCGCCCGCCGATCCGCCTCGTCGGGGACCGCCCGATCCGGTGCCTCCTCGACGAGCACGTGCGCATTCGTGCCACCGAACCCGAAGGAGTTCACCCCGGCCCGGGCCGGGCCATCGTGCGCGGGCCACGCGGTCGGCGCGGTGGGGATCTCGAACGGCAGGTCGGCCAGATTGATCTGCGGATTGACCCGGTCCAGGTTGATGTGTGGCGGGATGGTGCGGTGCCGGATGGCGAGGGCCGTCTTGATCAGGCCGGCGATGCCGGCGGCGGACTCGGTGTGCCCGATGTTGGTCTTCACCGAGCCGACGTAGCAGCGGTCGCCCGGCCGGCGGCCCATGGCGAGGGCCCGCCCCAGGGCACCAGCCTCTATCGGGTCGCCCACAGGCGTGGATGTGCCGTGGGCCTCCACGTACTGGAGGCTGCCGGGAGTGATGCCCGCCTCGGCGCAGACCTGTGCGATCAGCTCCACCTGGGCATCCGCGTTCGGCACGGTGATCCCGGTGGTACGGCCGTCCTGGTTCACTCCGCTGCCGACGATCACGGCGTGGATGGGGTCGCCGTCGCGGAGCGCGTCCGACAGCCGCTTGAGCGCCACCACACCCACGCCCTCGGCCCGTACGTACCCGTTCGCCGAGGCATCGAAGGTACGCGAACGTCCCTCCGCGGAAAGGAATCCGCCCTTGGTCTCCGCGATCGTGTACTGGGGGGCCAGGTGCAGCAGGGTGCCGCCGGCGAGTGCGAGACTTGTCTCTCGGCGGAGCAGGCTCTGGCGGGCCAGGTGCACGGCCACCAGTGAGGAGCTGCACGCAGTGTCGATCGACACGCTCGGGCCCCGGAAGTCGAAGCAGTGGGAGATGCGGTTCGACACCATTGTCATCATCGTCCCGGTCGCGGTGTGCGCGGCCAGGGAGGTGAAGCTGAGATCGGCGAACTGAAGGATCTTGTAGTCCAGGGTAAAGGCCCCGATGTAGACGCCGACGTCCGTGCCTGCCAGTTCGGCCGGCTTCTGGCCTCCGTCCTCCAGCGCCTCCCAGGCAACCTCCAGCAGCTTCCGTTGCTGCGGGTCCATGTACTCCGCCTCCCTCGGGCTGATGCCGAAGAAGGCTGGGTCGAACTCGTCGAACCCGTCGATGTAGCCTCCCCGACCGCCGACCAGGCGTCCCGGCTTGGCCGGGTCCCGGCTGCCGAGCGTGGCGATGTCGTACCGGTCGACTGGCGTCTCGGTGAGGCAGTCCCGGCCGGCGAGCAGGTTCTGCCAGAAGGCCCGGTGGTCGGACGCCCCACCGGGCAGCCGACAGCCGATTCCGACAATTGCGATCTTGTCCTGCTGGGGGTCCCCAATTCGGGGCGCGGTGACACTGGGGTAGGTCATCTGTCGATTCCTAGGATCAGGCGCGGGGCATGGGCGCGGGGCGGGCGGCGGACAGGGCCGCCTGTTGGCCTCGGCGGCTCCGCGCGGGCGGAGCCGGCCGTGGCCGCGGGGTAGCCGGCGGGCACGGATGACGAGCGGGAGCACCGACGACGCGGGACGACCGGAGCGACGACGGGCGGGGGGACTATCCGGGCTCCGCGCCGCCGGGCGGGCGTCGGCGCCACGGGTGCACCAGGCTGGCGATCACCGCGCCGGTGGGCGGGAACGAGGCGGGATCGCTCAGCCCCACCGCGACTGGGCGCCGGTCCGGACGCCAGGTGAAGCTACCGAAAGCACGGTCCCAGATGGACAGGTCCGAGCCGTAGTGCCCCGCCTCGCCGAGGTCGGTGCTGTGGTGCAGCCGATGTTGCTCCGGACTGGTCAGGATGTGATTGAGCCAGCCGATGCGCACGTCGATGTTGGCGTGGATGAAGTAGCCCTGGGCGAGGACGAACAGCCCGACGACGAAGACGGACGGCTCCGAGAACCCGACGAGGGCCAGGGAGAGTTGCACGGCGCCCTGGGCGAGCACGATGTCGAAGACGTGATTGACCCCGTTGTTCCCGACGTTGACCTTGTCAGGAACGTGGTGCACGCCGTGGAGCCGCCACAGCCAGGCGTTGGTGTGCCCGAGTCGGTGCATGAGGTAACTGGCGAGCGAGCCGAGAAGCGCCGCCATTGGGATCTCGGCCCACAGCGGAAGGGCCGGGTCGGGCACCGCGACGGCCTGGACCAGCGCGAGCACGGGGAGCTGGGCGAGGCCGCCACCCAGAATGGTGAGGAGGAAGTAGACGCCGTACCAGTTCCACTCCCGGGATGTCGGGTGCCAGCTGCGGTCGTACGGAATGAGCCTTTCGAGCACGGCCAGATAGCCCAGCGTGCCGACCAGGAAGAGGAAGCTGACCGGTCCCGGGTTCCACCCGCGGCGCAGACTCACCACGGCAACCGCGATCATCGCCGCCAGGAGGATCGGATAGGCGACTGCCCCAAGCAGCGTCCGCATGACCGCCGCGAGGCCGCCCGGGCGGATCGGACACACGGGATGGGGGACACTTGCGGGAGATTCCGTCATCAGTCCCTCCGGTATGGACCTTGGCTTGTGGGCCACGTGCCGGTACTGTGTGGGACCGGGTTCCCCCCGGCCAATGCGATGGATTCGTGGCGTGCCGAGCGGGTTTCGACGTTGGTGTGTGGTGCGCCCAGCCACCATCTGGACGAACCCGGTCTCGTGTGGACCACCTGGTCCGTACAGGACCGAGCGGTGAGTGGACCGAGGATGGGCGACGGTTGGCGGGCTGGCTCCGGCACGTCCGTCGCGGTCGCTGTGCGACGACGCGCTCGCAGTCAGTAAACCCGACATCCGGCATGTCGGGAAGGCCGCCGTAGCGAATTTTCGGGCGTCGTGAACCCGACAATATGACTTTTTGTTGGACTGGCATCGACCTCAACGGGATCAGTGGGGTGACGTCGTGGCGGTTGCCGCCGGTCAGGATCACCGCCAGAGGTGCCGGTGGCGTCGGTGATCAGGTGGTGCTTGGAACCGGGTCGGCCGCGGTCGACCGGGCTCGGGCCGACCTGGGCCCCGCTTTGAGGGCCCGCAAGTGGGCGGAGTCCACTACCGCGTGCGCCAGGTCGACGGCGCAGTGCGGAGTTCGGCGAGCAGCACACAGCACCTGCCGGTCCGGGATCCGCCTGCGGCCCGGATACCGCGGGTTCCGCCGTGGCTGGGGAAGCAGCGGATCGATGCGCTGCCACAGCCCACCGGCACGATCCACGGTGGCTGCTCACCACGCCTCACGACCGGACGTGCTGGATCATCGTCCATACAGGACGGCAGACCTATCGACTGGATCGTTCTGTTAGGAACTCTCATGCCACACGGCCTAGTCCGCCTCGAACTGGTTGACCCGGGTTCTGGGCGGCCTCGACTATCGGGGGCGGGTGTAGACCTTCAGGGCCTTGCACGGCTCGCCGCGACCTCGCGGATCTCTGCCGGCCGGGTGTCAGGCAGGGCCCGGCGTGTGCTCGCCTATCGGCGCGGCGTGGCCACCTGGGCCGCCGGGTTCTCCGCCTCGCTCAGGGACCTGTTGTCGACGGCGCGGCGGTGGAGGCAGCACGTGGGGTGGCGGCGGCACCAGAACCGCACGGGCGCCGCCTAGTATCGCACCACGATCCGCAGGCTCACTCGCACTGATCGGTGCGTCAGGCGAAGCCCTCCTCGACCTCGCCGTCTGCATCAGCACGTTCCGACACGTCGCACGACCTGGCCACGAATCTCCGTGCCGGTCGGTACGAAGGCCGCCTCATGGAGCGCGGCGATCCGCATCGGCGACCCGCTCGCTGGTCGGTGACGTACCCCCGGCAGCCGACGGGTCCCCCGGCGGCGCGGCTGCCGAGGGACCCGCCTGGGGGAGATATCAGCCGTTCGTAGTCCGTACCGATACCGGGCGCCACTGATCGACTGCCGGGTTCCACGCGGAGCCGACGGCCCAGACGGTGCCGGTGCCGGCCGCCGCCGCGGCGGCCGCCTGCATGCCCTGCGCGGGCGTCGGCTCGGTGCGCCATGCGGCCCCGTCCCACCGGGCGACGACCACGCCGACCGCGTACACCCGGTTGCCGGGCAGGGCGGTGACGCCGTAGAAGCCGCCGTCCGGCGCGTCGGTCATGACCCCGCGCTGCCAACCCCGGCCGTCGAAGTGCCAGTGCACCGGCACCCAGCGGAACAGGGTGCGGTGGAACCCCCGGCCCACGATCCAGATGTCGTCACTCGCCACCACCGTGATGTCCTCGAGGGTCGGGGCGGAGAGCGTCGCGTCGAACTCGATGCCGGGCACGTCAACCGTCGACCAGGCGGTGCCGTCGTAGTGCAGCACTAGGCCCGCGACGGTGGTGCCGTACCCCCAGTCACCGCGGTTGCCGATGGCCCACACGTCGTTCGGCGCCGCGCCATCCACATCGGCCAGCAGATTCTGGGTCGGGTCCGGGCTCGGGCTGGGCACGACCGCCCAGGCCGCGCCGTCCCACCGCTGGATCAGCGTACGGATGCCCGGCGTTCCCCGACCGATGGAGGTGCCGACCGCCCAGGCGTTGGTGGTGGAGAAGACTTTCACCCCCTCCAGAGCGCCCGACGTCCCGGCCGGACTCGGCGCGGGGACGACGCTCCAGGCGGTGCCGTTCCAGCGTTCCGCCAGCGGCCGGCCGGATTGCTCGCCGACCGCCCACACGTTCGTGGCGGAGCTGCCGTCGACGCCGCGCAGATGGGCGCTGTCGGGCAGCGCCGGCGTGGGCACCGACGACCAGGTGCTTCCGTTGAACCGCGCCACGGCCGGCCGCGCCCAGGGCTGTGACACGTGACCCCCGGTGCTGCCGACCGCCCAGACGTCGGAGGGGCTGAGGGCGTCCACCCCCACGTACCCAGCCGTCGTGGGCACCGGGGTCGCCGGCATGGGCACCTCCGTCCAGGTGGCGGCCAGCGCGGGCGTCGTGGGCAGCACCGCCGTGACCACCCCCAGCAGGACCGCTGCCGGAGCAACCCGGCGGACGTGGCGGTGGCATCTGACTGGCATGGGGCTCTCCCTCCGTGATGGTTGGATCACGGACTCTCGATCGATGACGCTTTCGGCGGCCGTCGACATGTCAGTAGCCGACGGTGTAGGTGGCCTTGACCGACAGGGTGGTGTTGCTGGCGGTGCCGGGGCCGAACGGGTCGGCCGCGCCGTCGGCGAAGGCGTCGGCGTTGCCGTACCGGTTGGCGGGGC
>DATMJT010000122.1:0-2062 GCA_035553735.1 Pilimelia sp. | reverse complement strand
GGTCCGGCGGCGCCGTCCGGGCGCCGCCGGGTCGACGCGCCGCCCGGGAACCCCGCCGGTCCGGCGGTGCGGTAACCGGCCGCGGGCCGACCGGCGGTCAGCCCGCTCACCAGGGTGGCGACCAGCTCGGCGGCGTACTCGCCGTCCGGGTCGTAGTCCGGGTCGAAGACCGTGACCTCCATGCCCAGGCAGTGCGGGGTGCCCACCAGCTCCGCCAGCAGCTGCTCCAGCTCCGCGAAGCCGATGCCCCCCGGGTCCGGCGCGTCCACCGCCGGCATCACGGCGGGGTCCAGCACGTCCACGTCAAGGTGCACCCAGTAGCCGGCGCACTCGGCCAGCTGGTCGCGGGCCCACTGGGCACTGCGCGCGGCCCCCTCCGCCCGCAGCAGCGGCACCTCCCGGTGCACGATGCCGGCGGCCTGTAGGTCCAGCCGGTACTCGTCGTTGCCCCGGATGCCGAGCACCACCACGTCGGTGTCGCGGAAGTAGGGCCGCCGGCCCTCGATCGCGGCCAGGTCGCCCTGGCCGCGGCCGGTCACCAGCGCGAGGTCCTCACCGGCCGCGGCGCCGACGTACGGCGCGTTGCCGGGGTTGCGGAAATCGGAGTGCCCGTCCACGAAGACCAGGCCGATCCGGCCGCCGACCGCCTGCCCCAGCCGGTGCATGGCCAGCGCCGAACCGAGCAGGATCGAGCAGTCCCCGCCCAGCACCAGCGGGAACTCCCCGGCGTCGATGATGTCGGCGATCCGGTCGGCGAGCCGCCGGGAGTAGCGCGCGATGGCGGGGGCGTGGCAGACGCCGTCCCCGGCGCGCCAGTCCCCGGGGTCGTACCGGGGCGGGGTGAGGCACCCGGCGTCGCGCGCGCCGAGCCGGGCGAGCAGGTCGTGGTCGCGCAGTGCGCCGGGCGCCTTGGCACAGCCCGGCACCGACGTGGGTGTCGGCGGGCGCAGGCCGAGGTTCGACGGGGCGTCGATGACGGCGATCCGGCGCATCGGCGTCAGAACAGCGCGCTGGCGAGCGCCCGCCGGGCGCTGGCCACCGCCGGATCGTCGGGTCCGGCCACGGTGAACAGCGAGACCAGGTGCCGGCGCACGGTCTCCCGATCCTCTCCGCCGGTCCGCCGGACCAGCTCCACCAGGCGCGCATACGCCTGGTCGGCCTGGCCGCTGAGCACCTCGACGTCGGCGGCAAGCAGCTGCGCGGCCACATCGTCGGGGGCCGCCTGCGCGCTGGCCAGCACCGACGCGGGGTCCACCCCGGCGGTGCGGCGGTAGAGGCCGACCTGGGCCAGGCCCGCCTCGGCGGCGGCATCCGCGGGCGACTCGGCGAGGATCTTCCGGTACGCCCGCTCGGCCTCGTCCAGGTCGCCGCCGATGAGCGCCTGGTCCGCGGCGCTGAGCCGCGGGTCCTCGGCCGGCGCCACCTCCACGCCGCCGGCCTTGAGCACCGCGTCGATCCACTGCCGCAGCTGCGCCTCCGGCACCACCCCGGAGAACGCGTCCACCGGCTGCCCGCCGACCACGGCGAAGACCATCGGAATGCCCTGCACCCGGAACATCTGGGCCAGCCGGGGGTTGGCGTCCACATCGATCTTGGCCAGTACCCACCGACCACCGCCCTCGAGGGCGAGCTTCTCCAGCACCGGCGAGAGCTGCTTGCACGGCTGGCACCACTCGGCCCAGAAGTCCACCACGACCGGCACGGTCAGGGACCGCTCCAGCACCTCGGCCTGGAAGGTCGCCTCGGTGACGTCGATGACCGCGGCGCCCGGCCCGGAGCCGCCGGCCGGTCGGTCGGCGGACTCCGCGGCGCCGGGAGCGCCGGGTGCCGGGCGCCCCGCGGCGCGCAGGGCGCCCAGGTCGACCGCCCCGCGGGTGAAGATGGAGGTTGAGGCTCGTGGGTCGCTCATGTCCTTAGTTTTGCACGCCGCCGGGCCGTCGTCGGCCGCACGCCGACCGGGCCGACCGGTGTCGGGGACCCCACCCCCAGGGCCGCCGCACGCCACCGGGCCGCCGCACACCAGGCCGCCGCATTACCGGGCCGCCGCACTACCGGGCCGCCC
>DATMJT010000121.1:0-2092 GCA_035553735.1 Pilimelia sp. | reverse complement strand
CCGCCGGCCGCTGCGCCCGGGCGGCCCGGCCGAGTTGTCGCTGCCGCAGGGAGTGCCCGGCGCGCAGGGTGGCGAACGCCAGGCCCGCTGCGCTCACCGAGGTCACCAGCGCCAGCGTGACCTGCATCCGCTCGGGTGGGCTGGCGAAGTCGGCGGCGACGGGCGCGAAGCCACCCAGGGCGGCCACCACGGCGGCCACGGAGGGCCAGAGCCACCGGTCGCGCCAGGCTGATGACGCGGTCCGCTCATTGCCGTGCCGATCGGCCTCTGCCACCATCGCTGTCCTCGCCGGGGCTGGCGGCGACCGTGCAGCAACCTGCACCGGACCGCTTCGAAACCTGCTCCTAAGGTAGCGGACGGGCGCAATGTCGGGATCGGGCCGCGGTCGCCCGTCAATGGTTGGCGTGGTAGTGGATGGCGACCTGCCGGTCGGTGAGCTGGCTGCCGAACACCGCGACCTCGTCCAGGGTGCCGACGAAGTAGCTGCTGCCCGGGGCGTTGGGCAGGCCGGTGAGCCGGGTGCCGCCCCAGCGCCAGTAGCCGCTGACGTTGCCCGCCGAGGTGACCGAGGCGTTGCCGGCGACCTGCACGCCGTCGACGTACAGGCGCATCCCCCCGGCGCCGAGGCTGGCCGCGACGTGGTGCCACGCCCCGTCGTTGTAGGCGGCGGTCGAGCGTACCGACTGGACTCCGGCGGGCGAGACCGCGAACGTGATCCGGCCGCCGCTGTCCAGGTAGACGACCCGGTCGGTGCTGTCGCCGGACATCGCCGTGGTCGACGAGGAGAAGCCGATGAGGGACCCGCCCGCGGTGCCGGTGGCGCGGAACCAGCCCGACACGGTGAAGGCCGACGGGTTGGCGTACTGGATCGGGTTGTGCGCGGCCCCGTTGCCGTTGAACGCCACCGCGGTCGAGGACTGCATGCCCTGCTCGGCGCCCTGTAGCGCGCCGGTCTGCCGGGCGGCCAGCGGTGCGCTCACGGCGACCACCGGCAGCGGAGGCACCGCACCCATCAGGGTGCGCACCGCGTCGCCGGTCAGGGCCGAGCGGAACGCGCGCACGTCGTCGACGCTGCCGCGCCAGTACTGCGTGCCGGCACCGTTGTCCTTTGCCCGGCCGACGACGAAGAAGTTCCAGCCGTTCGTCCAGTCGGCGGTCACCGTGGCCGGCGTGCCGGCCAGCCCGCCGTTGACGTAGAGGCGCAGCTGGTCGGCGGGGTCGTCGTAGACCACCGCCAGGTGCACCCAGGTGTTGGCCTGGGCGGCGCCGATGGACTCCGCGCGGGAGGTGGCGGCCGCGTTGGCGTCGCTACCCCGCATGTGCACCGCCCACCTGCCGGTGGGCTGGTAGTACTGCACGGCGTACGCGCTGACGTTCTGGCCGTCGGTGCTGAAGGCGGTGCGGGTGACGCTGGTGTCGGTGAGGTACACCCAGCCGGCGGCGGTGTAGCTGTTGTCCGCCGGGGTCACCACCGCCGCGCTGGCGGTGCGCCCGCTGGTGCCGGCGCTGTTGTGGTAGGCGCTGCCGGTGTGGCCGGCGGAGGTCCACGCGTTGGTGTCGTCCTGGGTGCCGGTGAGGCCGTTGCCGCTGGAGTCGGCGACACTGGAGCCGCTGCCCTCGCTGAACTGCCAACTCAGGTACGGGGTCGGCGCGGTCTGCGCGTAGAGGCGCTGGGCGTCGGTCTGGGTCAGCACCCGCTGGTAGGTGCGCACGTCGTCGACGCCGCCCTTGAGCCGGCGCCCCATCGTGCCGTTGAGCTGTCGCTGGCCCAGCTGCACGGCGCCGGTGGCGTTCCACTCGTCGGCGTCGGTGTAGGTGCCGGTCCCGTTGGCTCCGGACGCCGCCCCGTTGACGTAGAGCCGGGTGTTGTCGATCGCGTCGTCGAACACCCCGACCAGGTGGTACCAGGTGCCGGCCACCGGGCTGGGCCCGCCCAGGGAGAACACGGTGGGCGTGGCCTGCGCCTCCGACTTGAGGATGTAGAACGACCAGCGGTCGTTGACCCCGTCGTAGCGCAGCGACCAGGAGTGGTTGGTCGTGGCGCTCTGGGTGACCGCGGCGTAGTGGTCCAGCTTGTCGGTGAGCCGGACCA
>DATMJT010000120.1:0-4734 GCA_035553735.1 Pilimelia sp. | reverse complement strand
GGCGGATCCTACGGCCCGCGCCGCTCGGACGTGGCCGCGGCCATGGGCGGTGCGGCACGGATCGCACCACCGCGGCGCCGGAGCCGCGGTCGGTATCGGGGTCGTGGCCGGCCTCGCGTCGGCCGCGGGCGGTGCCGGGCGCCGCGGTGCCGGCGGTGCTGGGCGCCGCGGTGCCGCGGCGCCGCACCGCCGGGGGTGCGGGGAGGTGGCCACCGCCACGGGTGCGGGCGGGCCCGGCGATTTGACTTGGCCCTTCGCGGTCACCACAGTGGGGTCGCGTGATCCTGCTGCTGTCGACGTCCGACACCGACCTGCTCAGCGCCCGGTCCAGCGGCGCGGCATACCGACTGGCCAATCCGGCGCGTACCGAGGTGGCCGACCTGCCGGCGCTGCTCGACGGCGTCGACCTGGTGGTGGTCCGCATCCTCGGCGGCCGCCGCGCCTGGGAGGAGGGCCTCGACGCGCTGCTGGCGGGGCCCCGGCCGGTCGTGGTGCTCGGCGGGGAGCAGGCCCCGGACGCCGAGCTGATGCGGCTGTCCACCGTCCCGGCCGGCGTGGCCGCCGACGCGCACGCCTACCTGGCCCACGGCGGCGGGGCGAACCTGGCCGAACTGCACCGTTTCCTCTCGGACACGGTGCTGCTGACCGGACACGGCTTCGCTCCGCCGGTGGAGCTGCCGAGCTGGGGGATCCTGGAGCACCGCGCCGGCGACGGTGCGGCCAGCGCCGGCCGCGCGACCCGGCCCACCGTCGCGGTGCTCTACTACCGGGCCCATCACGTGGCCGGCAACACCGCCTTCGTGGCCGCGCTGTGCGACGCCATCACCGCCGCCGGTGGGCAGCCCCTGCCGATCTACTGCGCCTCGCTGCGCACCGCGCCGCCCGAGCTGCTGGACACCCTGCGCCGCGCCGACGCGCTGGTGGTCACGGTCCTGGCCGCCGGTGGCACCCGGCCCGCCGACGCCGCCGCCGGCGGCGAGGAGGACGCCTGGGACGTCGGTGCGCTCGCCGCCCTCGACGTACCGATCATCCAGGCCCTCTGCCTGACCAGCCCGCGCGCCACCTGGGAGAGCAGCGACGACGGACTCACCCCCCTGGACACCGCCACCCAGGTCGCCATCCCCGAGTTCGACGGGCGGATCATCACCGTCCCGTTCTCCTTCAAGGAGCTGGACCGCGACGGCCTCACCGCCTACGTGGCCGACTCCGAGCGGACCGCCCGGGTGGCCGGCATCGCCGTGGCGCACGCCCGCCTGCGGCACGTCCCAGTGGCCGACCGGCGGATCGTGCTGATGCTCTCGGCGTACCCGACCAAGCACGCCCGGGTCGGCAACGCGGTCGGCCTGGACACCCCGGCCAGCGTCGTGCGGCTGCTGCGGGCCATGCACGAGCACGGGTACGACGTCGGCGGGCTGGAGGGCCCCGACGCGCTGCCGGGCGTGGCGGTCGGCGACGGGGACGCGTTCATCCACGCGCTCATCGCGGCCGGCGGGCACGACCAGGCGTGGCTGACCGAGGAGCAGCTGGCGGCCAACCCGGTGCGGGTGCCGGCGGCCCGCTACGCCGCGTGGTTCGCCGAGCTGCCGCAGGAGCTGCGGGCCGAGGTCGAGCGGCACTGGGGCCCGCCGCCCGGCGAGCTGTTCGTGGACACCTCCCGCGACCCCGACGGCGAGATCGTGCTGGCCGCGCTGCGCGCCGGCAACGTGGTCGTGATGGTGCAGCCGCCGCGCGGCTTCGGGGAGAACCCGGTGGCCATCTACCACGACCCGGACCTGCCGCCCAGCCACCACTACCTGGCCGCGTACCGGTGGCTGGCGCGGGAGTTCGGTGCGCACGCGATGGTGCACGTCGGCAAGCACGGCAACCTGGAGTGGCTGCCCGGCAAGACCGTCGGCCTGTCGGCCGCCTGCGGGCCGGACGCCGCCCTGGGCGACCTGCCGCTGGTGTACCCGTTCCTGGTCAACGACCCCGGCGAGGGCACCCAGGCCAAGCGGCGGGCCCACGCGGTCCTGGTCGACCACCTGGTGCCGCCGATGGCGCGCGCGGACAGCTACGGCGACATCGCCCGGCTGGAGCAGCTGCTCGACGAGCACGCCACGATCGCCGCGCTGGACCCGGCGAAGCTACCGGCGATCCGGGCCCAGATCTGGACGCTGATCCAGGCCGCCCGCCTGGACCACGACCTGGGGGTGGGGGACCGCCCGCACGACGCGGAGTTCGACGACTTCCTGCTGCACCTCGACGGCTGGCTGTGCGAGATCAAGGACGTGCAGATCCGCGACGGACTACACGTGCTCGGCGCCGCGCCGACCGGCGAGGCCCGGGTCGGCCTGGTGCTGGCCATGCTGCGGGCGCGGCAGATGTGGGGCGGGCAGGTCGCCGCGCTGCCGGGGCTGCGCGAGGCGCTGGGCCTGGTCGAGGACGGCGGCGCCGGGCGCACCGACACCGATGCGGTCGAGGCGACCGCCCACGCCCTGGTGGCCGCCATGGAGGAGGCCGGGTGGGCGCCGGACGCGGTCGACGGCGCGGTGGCCGCGGTGCTCGGCGCCGACGACGCCGCCGTCGCGGAGGGCGCGGTGGCCACGGTGCCGGGCGTCGACGACGTCGCGTCCGCGGAGGCCGCGGCGGCGGCTGCCGCGGCCTCCGCGGGGCCCGACCGGGCGGCGGTGGGGCGGGTGCTGCGGTTCGCCGCGACCGAGATCGTGCCCAGGCTGGAGCGCACCCGCGACGAGATCGGCAACCTGCTGCACGCGCTGGACGGCGGCTACGTGCCGGCCGGGCCGAGCGGCTCGCCGCTGCGCGGGCTGATCAACGTGCTGCCCACCGGGCGCAACTTCTACTCGGTGGACCCCAAGGCCATCCCGAGCCGGCTGGCCTGGGAGACCGGGCAGGCGATGGCCGAGTCGCTGCTGACCCGCTACCGGGCCGACACCGGCGAGTGGCCGCGCTCGGTGGGGCTGTCGGCCTGGGGCACCAGCGCCATGCGCACGGCCGGCGACGACATCGCCGAGATCCTGGCGCTGCTGGGCGTGCGGCCGGTCTGGGACGAGGCGTCGCGCCGGGTCAGCGGACTGTCGGTGATCCCGCTGACCGAGCTGGGCCGTCCGCGCATCGACGTGACCGTGCGGATCAGCGGGTTCTTCCGGGACGCGTTCCCGCACGTCGTGGCGCTGCTGGACGACGCGGTCCAGCTGGTCGCCGGGCTGGAGGAGGCGGCCGAGGACAACTACGTGCGGGCGCACGTGCTGGCCGACGAGGCGGCGCACGGCGACCGCCGCCGGGCCACCACCCGGATCTTCGGCTCCAAGCCCGGGGCGTACGGGGCCGGGCTGCTGCAGGCCATCGACAGCCGCAACTGGCGCGACGACGCGGACCTGGCCGAGGTGTACGCGGTGTGGGGCGGCTTCGCGTACGGGCGCGGCCTGGACGGGGCGCCGGCCCGGCCGGACATGGAGGCGGCGTACCGGCGGATCGCGGTGGCCGCGAAGAACATCGACACCCGCGAGCACGACATCGCCGACTCCGACGACTACTTCCAGTACCACGGCGGCATGATCGCCACCGTGCGCGCGTTGACCGGGAGGTCGCCGCGGGCGTACGTGGGCGACAGCACCCGCCCGGAGGCCGTGCGGACCCGCAGCCTGGGGGAGGAGACGGCCCGGGTGTTCCGTGCCCGGGTGGCCAACCCGCGGTGGATCGAGGCGATGCGCCGGCACGGCTACAAGGGCGCCTTCGAGATGGCGGCCACGGTGGACTACCTGTTCGGCTACGACGCCACGGCCGGCGTGGTGGCCGACTGGATGTACGAGACGCTCGCCGCCACCTACGCGCTGGACCCGGAGAACCAGAAGTTCTTCCTCACGGCCAACCCGTGGGCGCTGCACGGCATCGCGGAGCGGCTGCTGGAGGCCGCCGGCCGGGGGCTGTGGGAGCAGCCCGAGCCCGCGACGCTGACCGCGCTGCAGGAGCTCTACGTACGCACCGAGGGAGACCTGGAGGACGACGGGTCCGCGTGAGCACCCCGGCCCGGCGCGTCGGCGGCGGGCCAGCCGGGGCCGGCAGGCGGCACGTTCGGGGCACGCACCCGGCCGGCTGACCGACAACGGGCCGGCAACCCAACGGCTACCGTGAGGGCAACGATCTCGTACGAGGTCGTCGGGAGGGCACTGATCCGCCGGGCGTCTTCTGGTCGCCCTTGGCCCGGCGGGGAGCCAGTGGCGAAACCGGGCCCGTTCGTCGGACGCTCGGGGGCTCGTTGTGTCTGTCCCGTCAGCCGCGGCATCGTTCGATCCGCATCCGCAGGCCCCGTCACCGGTGCCGCCTCCGGCCGCGCCCGCCGTGGTGTTGCCGGACCTCTCCGCCGTGCTGCCCGGTGCGGTCGGCCGACCCCCGTCCCGGCCCGGAGCCGGGCGCGGCTCCCTGGTGGTGCTGCTGGCGGTTGCGCTGCTGGCGCTCTGCGGCGGCGGGGCGGCCGGTGGCTACCTGCTGCTGGGTGACCGGGTCACCGACGCCCTGTCGGCGACCTCCACGACCATCGTGGCCCCCGACACGCTGGCCGGTAGGCCCAGGCGCACGACCGGGGACGCCGACGCCGCCGCGGAGGCCGCACTGGCGGTGCTGCGCCGGAGCCTGCCGCGGGCGACGAGCAGCGCGGCCGCCGTCTACGGCGATCCGGCGCGGCGAAACATGATCATGTTTATGGCCGCGGCAGGCTCCGGCGCAGCACCGCCAGTG
>DATMJT010000119.1:0-14632 GCA_035553735.1 Pilimelia sp. | reverse complement strand
GGCCCAGCTCGGCCCGGCCCTGGCGGAGCTGGGGGTGCCGGCGTACCGCCTGGAGGCGCTGGGGCTGCTCATGGCCGAGGCGCTGCGGGCGAACCCGGGCCCGGTGTGGCGGCCCGACCAGCGTGCCGCCTGGCAGGCGACCGCCCGGCTGGTCGGGCGCTGGCTGGCCCACGGCATGGCGGTCGGCTACGAGCCGCCGTTCTGGACCGCCACCGTGGTGCGCCACGAGCGTCGCCGACCCGACACCGCGGTGATCTTCGTGCGCAGCTACCTGCCGTACCCGTACCTGCCCGGCCAGTTCGCCCCCGTGGAGTCGGGCCACCACCGCCAGGGGTGGCGCCCCTGCGGCATCGCCAACCTGCCGGCCGCCGACAACGTGGTGGAGCTGCACGTCCGGGTCGGGCCGGCGGATCCGGTCGGTGCGGCCCTCGTGACGCGCACGGGCGTCGGCGACCGGCTGCGGCTGCGGGCGGCGACCGACGGGTTGAGGCTGGACGTCGACTCCACCCGCCCGGTGCTGCTGCTGGCCGAAGGCGTCGGGATCGCCCCGGTCCGGGCGCTGCTCGCCCAGCTGCGCGGGGGCTGGCCGGAGCGCGACGTCCTGGTCTGCTGGGGTGCCCGCTCCGCCGCCGACCACTACGACCTGCCCGCGCTGCACGCCCTCGCCGGAGCGGACGCCACCGTCGCGGTGAGCGGCCCGGACCCGGACGGGGCGTTGGCCGATCTGCTGGTCACGCCGCACGAGGAGCCGGACGTGTACGCCAGCGGGTCACTGCGGGCCACGCTGGCCGCGCTCGCGGCGACCGGGGTGGCGGCGGACCGCATCCGCGCGGTCGACACCGCCGGGGCGTCGGGTTGACCCACGGGCGGTGCGCCGGGGCACCGCGCCGGAGCCACGCGGACCGCGCCGCGGCCGCGCTATGCAGACCGGTCCGGCCCCCGTCGCCGCCGGAGCGACGAGGGGGGCCGGAGCGTTCGTCGGCCCGGCGTCGGTGCCGGCGTGGTGGCCGGTCAGCCGCCGGCGTCGGCCTCGGCGGACGGCGCGGCCGACCCGTCGGTCCCGTTCGGCGAGGGCGCCGGTTGCGGGTTGGGCGTACCGCTGGACCCGCTGGGTGCCGGCGCGGCGGTCCCCGGGCCGGTGGTCGGGGTGGCGGTGCCCGCCGGGGTGCCGGGGGCGCCGGTCGCGCCCGGGGTGCCGGGGGCGCCGGTCTCACCGGGCGTGCCGTCGGCGCTCGGGCTGGCGCCGGCCGAGGCCGTACCGCTCGGCGTGGGCGACCCACCGGGGGACGCGGAGCCGCTCGGCGACGGCGTGGCGGTCGGGCCGCGGGTGGGCAGCGCCAGGTCCGCGCGCAGCAGGGCCAGCATCCGTGCCTGGTAGCGCTCCAGCTGAGCCTGGATCTGGCTCACCGGCACGTTGCGCAGGTTGGCGGCGAACCGCTGGATCTCGGCCCAGAGGGCGTTGAGCTTGGCCGTGGTCTCCTCGCTGAGCGGCCCGCGCAGGGTCAGCACGAGCTGCTGGGCCAGGGCGTAGGTGACACACCGGACACACTGGTAGTTCACCGCCGCGGAGATGTTCTCCGGTACCACGACGTTGGCCTGGCCGACGATGAGCACGACCTGGAAGCCGACCGCCACGGTGCGGCAGTCCCGGCAGCTGGCCAGCGCCCACGCCTCGTTGCGGTTGGCGACCTCGCCGTCCTCGGCCCAGACCAGCGCGAACGCCACGTCGTAGACGGTGGCGCCGTCGACGGTGTTCACCGCCAGCGCCTGGTTGTCCCCCTCGCCCGGGGCCTCCGGCGGGTTGAACGGGAACACCCAGCCGGGTCGCCTGGTGCCCGGCGTGGCCGGGTCGTCGCGGGGCACCAGCACCAGCGCCAGCTTCGGCTCCTTCTTGGCCGGCGGCGGCGTGGTGGCCGCCCACACGCTCGGCGAGACGGTCCCGGACTGCCCCTGGCGCAGGCCGGTGGGCTCCTGCGGTCGGCCGGGCGCCTGATAGGTCGTGGCCAGGGCGTCCAGCACCGTGCCCCGGTCCTCGGGCTGGATGGGCCGGTAGCGGTCGGGCTCGGGCCACCAGGCCCAGGCGACGAGCGCGATCACGGCCGCCATGGCCGCGCACGCGACCGCCCGCCAGCCGGGGCGCCCCTCGGTGGCCGCCCACGTCTTGGCGGTCACCTGCCGCACCACCCGGGTGATGAGGTAGACCGCCGCCAGCACCGGCAACGCGATGGCCACCATGCCGACGAGGCCGACGGCGACCCGGGTGAAGTCGCCCGCGTCGAAGTTGACGCTCAGGGCGTGTCCGTGCCGCTCCAGGCTCTGCCAGGCGGTGGCCACCACCCGGGGCAGGGCCAGCACCAGCAGGCCGATGCTGAACAGCAGCACCGGCACGACGACGATCACCCAGAGCGTCACCACCGCACGGGCCCACGGCTTCAGGACGGTGGTCTCGGGGTGCCGCCACCGGTGCGGCAGCAGGCCGAGCAGGGTGGGCTTGATGCGCGAGTAGAGGTCCGGTACGCCGGTCAGGTCGGCCAGGATGTGGTAGCCGTCGAAGCGCACGAAGGGCGCCAGCTGGCGGACCATCTGGGCCACCTGGGTCGCCACGATCAACAGCACCGCGTCCCAGCCGGTGACGGCCCAGACCGCGAACGTCGCCACCGCGAAGATGGCGTTGAAGTAGAGGCCGCCGAGGTCGACCCGCAGCCGCCCGGCCCGGCCGAGCCGGTAGCTGTCGCTGACCTCCGTGTAGAAGGCGGGCCACACCAGGTAGATCCCGGCGCCCATGGCACCGGGGGTGGCGCCCCCGTAGCGGCAGGCCGCGGCGTGCCCGAACTCGTGGAAGCCGGCGGACAGGACCGTGACGGCCACCACGACGAGCAGCAGGCTGGGCTGCTCGAACGCCTGGTAGGTGGCCGAGGCCAGGCCCTTGGAGAACAGCACCCAGCCGGTGACGGCCAGGAACGCCACGAGCATCGGGACGACCACGGCGGGGCGGAACAGCGCCGCGAACGGGGCCGTGATCCGCCGGGTGCGCTCCGGGTTGGACACCACGAACTTGAAGCGCAGCCCGAGCAGCGGGTTGGACTTCTTCAGCGGAGGCGCGGAGCCGTCCGCCAGGAGCAGCAGGCCGAGCGGGCGCAGGCGGCTCTCCACCAGCAGGCGTACGTCGTCGGCGCTGACCATCCGGTCGAGCCGCCGGCCGACCTCGGCGGCGATCTCGGCGTAGTCCCGCCGGCCGTCGACCGCCGACAGCACGTGGTGCAGCAGCCGGGTGAGCTGGATGGTCTGCCCGTCGGCGCGGCGGACCAGGGCCGGCGGCTGCCGGTAGCCGGATCCGGGCAGCTCGCCGAGCAGCTCGACGCCGTCGGCCCGGACCGGCACGTCCGGATGGACGGCCCCATGGCGGGGGAGCGGCGCCCCGGCCACGCCGGAGGGGCGCGTGCCGGGCGCGGTCGGGACCGCGCCGCGGACCAGCGTGGCGGCCCCGGCGGGGGTGTGCCCCCCGCCCGGGTGCCTGCCGGGAGCCGGCGCCGCCGTGGTAGCGCCTGATCCCGGCGGAGCAGGCACATCGGGCGGAGGGATCACACTCATCGGGGATACACCTACTGCCGGATGTCGGACCGCTGGTCGGCCGTGGCCTCCGCGACCACGTCCTCCATGTTCTGGATGATGACGGCGTCCTGCTTGGCCACCGCGGTGGCCTCGGAGCCCACGGAGCCCACGTTGGCGGCGACGGCGGCGTCGATCGGGGCGGCCACGTTGGCGTTGGCGGCCACGGCACCCGCGATCGGGGCGGCCACGTCGGCGTCCAGGGACACGTTGACGTCCACGTTGAGCAGGTCGCCGGTGAGCAGCGAGTTCGGGTCGATGGCCTCGACCGAGGTGCCCGCCGGGGCGGCCGGGGCCGGGGTGCCGGCGGCCGGGGTGCTGGTGCCCGGGTCGACCACGTCGTTGGACTGGTCCAGGACGCTGTCCTGGTTGCTCGTGGCGATGGCCGCGCCGGAGATGTTCTGGCCGATCTGAACCTTCTGGTCGGCCATGGTGGCGGCCTTGGAGTCCACCGAGAGCAGGTTGGCGCCGACGGCGGCGTCGATCGGCGCGGCCACGTTGGCGTTCGCGGCGACCGCCAGGTCGATCGGGGCGGCCAGGTCGATGCCCAGGTCGAGGTCGATCTGCAGGTCGAGCAGCGAGATCACTTCCTTGGCCGGCAGCGTGGTGCCGACCTCCGCCGCCAGCTCGTCGTGCGACAGCGGCAGCAGTTCGCGTTCGGTCATCGTTCGCTCCATTCCCGGCGCGGGGGTCGCGCCGTCCAGGTGACGCGTGCGTTCGAGACGCGGTGTGCGCGGTCCACCCGCTCGGGCGACCGCATCGCCCCGGATCACTGCCCGATGCCCCACCGACCAAACCCCGGGCCCGGTGCGGTGTGCGCTGGGTCACGTCTCACGCCGGTCGCGATGGTGGGAGTAAATGCCCTCAATTGTCGGCTCGTGGGGTCGACCGACGGCGCCGCGTGACGGCGGCGCACTGCGCTGGTGATGACGCGCGACGGCGGCACCGGGCGACCGCGGCACCGCGGTGCCGCGGCACCGCGGCACTCGCGCGAGGGTGAGGAACGCCACGGCGACCGTGGGCTGACCCGGCGGCGGCCCCGCCGTGGGTCGGCGGCGGCCGACGCCGTGGGTCAGCGGCGGCCCCGCCGGTGGACGGGCGGCCGGGTGACGCCAGGCTCCGGTGGCCGGATCATCCGGGCGGCCACCGCCTTGTTGACCGCGTCCAGCCGGGACACCGCGCCCAGCTTGGCGTAGATGTTGGTGAGGTGGCGCTTGACGGTGCCCTCGGTGATGTAGAGCTGGGCGCCGATCTGCGCGTTGCTGAGTGCCTGTCCGGCCAGTTCCAGCACCTCGCGCTCGCGCGGGCTCAGCGGGGACTGCGCCGGGTGCGGCGGCTCGCCCAGCGGGCGGCTCGGCAGCAGCACCGTCTTGCCGTGGTAGGCCACCGCGCGGACCGCGCTGACCAGCTCCTCCCGCGTGGCGTCCTTGGCCAGCACCCCGTGCGCCTCGGCCGCGAGCACCTCCTGGGCCAGGAACGGCTCGTGGCGGGCGGTGAGCACGAGGATGCGGGTGCCCGGCGCCGCCCGCTGGAGACGGCCGATCGTCACCTGCACCGGATCGTACGGCAGCTCGTCGTCGAGCAGGACCACCGACGGCCGGGTCGCCGCGGCCAGCCGTACGGCGGTCTCGCTGTCCCCGGCCTGGGCGACGACCTCGAGATCGGGCTCTACGGCCAGCAGCCCCGCGATGCCGGCCCGGAAGAGCGTGTGGTCGTTGGCCAGCATCACCCGCAGGCGGTTGCCGGGCTCGGCCACGCGGTCACCGGGCCCGGTCACGCCCGGTATCCCCGGTTGGTGTGTAGCGCCTCACGCCCTTCCCTCCCTGCCAGCCCGCCCGACCCGAGCGCGTCTATTGTGGACACCGGGGGACGCGTGGCGGGCGGGGTGGGCACCGGACCCGGTCAGAGCCGGATCCCCTGGGCGGCGGCGGCCGGCGCGTCCGCCGGGCTGGTCGGCCGGGTCATCGGTTGGTCCCTCGTGCATAGCAATCGGCTCCGCTGATCGCCGGAGGCCCAGGTCAGAGCGGAATCCGCCGGGTCGGCGGCGGCGTTCCGGGCCTGACCTCAGCCCCAATGTCCATGTTTGCGCTAAGTGGAACTCTGCATACTCTGCGCCGCTCGCGCGATCTTCACCTCCCACCAAAGTTGTAAGGGAGCGCGATTGTGTGAGCGCTTCTCTGGTCACGACGCAGTGACCAAAAAGGGCGGCGGAGGGGGCCGGGCTCTCGGGCACCTGTCGGCACCCCCTCCGCCGCCACCGGACCCCCCTCGCCGTCACCTGCGGCGCAACCCCCGGGTCCGGGGACCTGTCGGCGATCCGGCGGCGACGTGGCGCCGGACCGCGGTCACCAGGCGGGCGACCGGCCGGCGAGGGCGAGCAGCCGGGAGCGGCTCACCGCCCCGGCGAGCCGGTACCCCTCGAGTACGGGAAGAACGCTCCACGGGTACTGCACGGCGAGGTCGCGCACCGCCGACTCCTCGGCGTCGACGTCCACCCACACCGGCGGCTGCTGCGCGAGCTCTCCCACGGTGGTCGTGCGCGGGTCGCCGCCGCCGGCCACGCAGCGGACCACGATGTCCCGATCCGTGATCATCCCGTACAGGCGGCCGTCCGGTTGGTAGACGGCCAGCACGTCGACCGTCAGCGCCCGCATGCGCCGCGCCGCCTCGCCGACTGTCTGCTCGGCACCGATCCGGGCGATCAGGCAGTCCATCATGTCTCTCGCGGTTCCCATCTCACCTCCTTGGCGCTCCCACCTTTCCGTGCGCGCACCGCCACCGGGAGTACCGAAAGTCACATGCTGGGAGCGTTCCCTACCCGGCGCAACCGGTCGTCAGCGCGCCCGGCGGGCTCCGGCGACCGGCCGTCAGCGGCCGGGCCCGGCGGTAGCCTCATGGCCGGAAGGGGCGGCGAACAGGCATGAAGCTGAAGTTGGACCTGCACGACATCTTCAACCGGGGCCACGACATCGACCGGGCGCTGCGCGGGATCATCGACGAGGCCGTGGCCAAAAAGGCCACGCTGGTGGAGATCATCCCGGGGAAGGGCTCCGGCGCCCTGAAGAAGCGCGTGCTGCGCTTCCTCGACCAGAAGGAGGTCAAGGCCCTCTACCACCGGGTGGAGAAGGACAGCAAGAACTTCGGCCGGCTGTTCGTCCACTTCCGGTGGAAGTAGCCGATCAGCCTGATGTGCGCCTGTTGTCGTGGCGGGGCGCCGGTCGGCGCGGCGGCGGTCAGGCCCGGGCGGCCGCGACCCCGAAGCCCGTGGGGGAGACGCCGGGGAAGATCGATCCGAGGCTGCCCATGCCGCACCGCCGCTGCAGGATCTCCCCGAGCACCGCCCGGTAGTCGCTCGTCGCGGCCAGGTCCCCGGCCACCAGCGCCGACGGCGCCAGCCCCGGCCAGCGCCCGTACACCCGGCCGCCGTTGACCCCGCCGCCGAGCAGCAGCATGGCGTTGCCGTGCCCGTGGTCGGTGCCCCTGGAGGCGTTCTCCTGCACCCGCCGCCCGAACTCGCTCAGCGTCACCAGCGTCACCCGGTCCAGGCCCGCCGGCCCGAGGTCGGTGGCGAACGCGGCCAGCGCCAGCGCCAGCTCGCGCAGGCGCTCGAACATGGGCTGGCCGGCGACCGCGGCACCGGCGCCCTCGTGCATGTCCCAGTCGCCGAAGTCCACGGTCGCGCAGCGCAGACCGACCCCGCTCTTGATCAGCCGGGCCACGTCACGCAGGGCGGCACCCAGCTCGGTCTCGGGGTACACCGCCCCGTTGGCCGGTGCGTACGGGGTCGTCCGCACCGCGCCCACCCCGGACAGCGCGCCGTGCACCGCCGCCGCCGGGCCCGCCAGCACCGGCGGTGCGTCGGCGTAGAGGGTCCGCAGCGCCGCCGCCATCGACCGCTTGGCCGACTCGCCGGCCAGGCTGAACGAGTCGACCGAACGCAGGCTCAGGTCCGGCGTGGGCCCGGCCAGCGAGCGCGGGCTGTTGGCCCCGCCGACCGCCACCGCGGACAGCGGGCTGCTCGCGCCCTGCAGGCCGAGCATCCGGTCCAGCCAGCCGGTGCGGATCGACGTGCCCGCCGCGGCCCGCTCCATCTCCTCCATGGCCTGGAAGTGGGAGCGGCTGGGGTTGGGCTGGCCCACCGCGTGCACGGCCGCCAGCTGCCCGGCGCGCCACAGTGGCAGCACGGGCGCCAGCGCCGGGTGCAGGCCGAACATGGCGTCCCCGCCGAGCAGCGCCGGCTTGGGCACGGCCAGCACCGGCCGGGCCGCGTAGTAGGCCGGGTCGCCGTGCGGCACGACCGCGGACAGGCCGTCGAAGCCGCCGCGCAGGGACAGCACGACGAGCACGTCGCCGGTGTAGGAGGCGGCGGCGAACGCCAGCCGGGTGGACAGGCCCGCCCCGGCCAGGCCGGTCAGGGCGCCGGCCGCGCCCGCGGCCAGGCCGCGGGCGAGCACCCCGCGGCGGCTCAGCCCGCCGGGGCCCGGCCGGGCGGGCCCGTCGGCCTGCGGCCGGCGCTCCGGGCAGGTGCAGGGGTCGGTCGTCGTCACGCTCATCACCGGACCTGGAAGTAGGGAGAATCGAGGACCAGCGCCACCAGGTACGGGAACCCGCCCGTCGCGGCGGAGTCGGTGGCCCTCAGCGGGCTGGTCGGCTGCTTGCCGAAGAAGGCGGTCAGCGCGGCGGTGTGCGGGGCACTGAGCGGGCGGCCCACCAGGGCCCGGGCCACCGCGTCGACCAGCCCGCCGTGGGTGGCCGGCAGCGCGGCGCCGACCAGGTGCCGCAGCAGGGACGCCGGCCGGACCAGCTGCTTGGGGTACCAGCCCGCGGCCAGGTTGAGGTGCAGGTTCCACCGGCCCAGGTAGCCGCCGGGGGACGCCCAGGCAGCGGCCACGTCGGGGTAGCCGTCCGGCGGGCCCCACCGCAGCGGCGCCTGGCCGAGGGTCTGCAGGGTCCAGTAGAGCGCCCGGCTGGCGGCGGTGCCGGTGGGATTGTCGGTGGTCACCGCCTCGGGGCGCAGCCCCAGCACCCGGATGGTGGCGACCGCGTCCTCCAGCGGGGTGCGCACCTTGGCGCCCAGCGCGGCGGCGAACTCGGCCGAGGTGAACAGCGCCCGCAGCACGGGCACGATCGCCGTACCCCCCGCGAGGTACACCTGGGCCAGCCGGTCCACCAGGCCCGCCGGCGGGTCGTCGGCCACGAACCGCACGCACAGCTTGTGCGCGATCCGCCGCGCCGTGGCCGGGTGCGCGGCCAGGTAGTCCAGCAGCGCGTCCACGGCGGCCTCGCCGCCGGCCGCGGTGGCGTTGGGGTGACTGAAGCCCAGGATCGTCACCGCACCGGTCGCGTGCCACACCGGCTCGTACCGGTAGGCACCTGTCTTGTCCACGGTCAGCCCGGTCAACAGGCGCGCGGCGTGCTGCACGTCCGCCTCGGTGTGGACCAGCCCGACCGTGTGCAGCTCCAGCAGCTCCCGGCCGTAGTTCTCGTTCGGCCGCGTCTTGGTCGAGGCGCGGTTGTCCAGGTACGCGAGCATTGCCGGGTGCCGGGCGCTGGCCTTGAGCTGGTCGGCGAAGCGGCCCAGCGCGTGCGCCCGGATCACCGTGCGGTCGTAGTCGGTCCGGCTGTCCCAGGCGTCGCCGAAGGGACAGGCCACGTTGAGGTGGTTGGACCAGAAGTCCACCATCACCTCGAACAGCTGCCGCCGGCTCCACGCGGCCCGCACGAGCGCCGCGTGACCCAGCTGCTGCATCGCGGCCCAGCTGCCCACCTTCAGCTCCCCGGCCGCGGCCGCCCGACGCAGGCCGGCGATGTCCAGGTGCAGCAGCGGGAACCGGCCCAGGTAGGCGTCGACCTCCGGGTCGTCGATCTGTCCGGGCGCCAGCTGGCGGTCCAGCCAGCCCGCCGCGCCCAGCCGGCGGATCTCGGCGATCGCCTCGGCCGTCGGCCCGAAGGTGGCCCGGCGCAGCAGGTGCAGCAGCGGATCGGCGGGGACCAGCCCCGCCCCGGCCCCGGCGTTGGCGGCCGCCGGAGTGGCCGGCACCAGGGCGCCGGCCGCGGCGGCCGCCCCGGCGGCCGCCGCCGTGGTCAGCACGCGCCGTCGGCGCCAGGTCCGGGAAACATCGGTGAGCGGCATTCTCCGCCCATCGGGCGACCGGCCGCCCCTCTTACCATCGGCTCGGATCGCCAACGGAGCTGCTCCCGGTCCGATACCTACCGCCCCCGGCGTACCGTTGAGCACCGTAGGGGACGGGCGCCGGCGCGGCTCCGGTTGTGTCGGCGCCCGGCGTGGGCCACGATCAGCGGGCGAGGGACCGAAGGAGAAGGACATCAAACTGGCCGGCCGCTTCCGAGACGTACGCCCGTGACGTCACCGCACACCCTGTCCTCCGCGACGCGCCAGGTGGACTCCGGGCGGCGAGCCGGGCTACCGGTCACCGGCCGGCTGCGCGTGCTGTTGATCGAGGACGACGAGGGTGACGCCTTCCTGGTCCGGGAGCTGCTGAGCGAGGCCGCCGCCCCGATCGACCTGCTGGTCGCCCCCAGCCTGGCCGGTGGACGGCAGCTGGCCGCCGGCGTGGACTGCGTGCTGCTGGACCTCGGCCTGCCGGACGCCCAGGGCCTGGAGGCCCTGCGCGAGGTCCTGGACTTCCCGGGCGGGGCGGCCGTGTGCGTGCTGACCGGGCTGGAGGACGAGCACCTGGGCATCGCCGCGGTCGGCCAGGGCGCCCAGGACTACCTGGTCAAGGGCAAGGTCGACGGCGTCCTGCTCAACCGCTCGCTGCGCTACGCGGTGGAGCGCAAGCGGGCCGACGAGAACGCCCGCAAGCTGCGCGAGGTGGAGCTGCGACAGGCCGAGTCGGCCCGCCTGGAGCGCGGGCTGCTGCCCAAGCCGCTGATGGACACCGACCAGGTCACGGTGCACCCGATCTACCGGCCCGGCCGGCGGCGCGGGGTGATCGGCGGCGACTTCTTCGACGTGGTGCAGACCGGCCCGACCCGGCTGGAACTCATGATCGGTGACGTCTGTGGGCACGGCGTGGACGAGGCCGCCCTCGGGGTGGCGCTGCGGGTCGCCTGGCGGGCCCTCGTGCTGGCCTGCGTGCCCGACGACCTCGTGCTGCCCGCCGTGGAGCAGGTGCTGATGAGCGAACGCAAGGCCGACGAGATCTTCGCCACCGTCGCCACCGTGCGGCTGGACCTGGCCGCGAACCGCGCCACCGTGCGCCTCGCCGGGCATCCGCCGCCGCTGCTGCTGGCCGGCGGCCGGGTGGCGCCCATCCCGGCCCCGTCCGGCCGGCTGCTGGGCATCGTGCCCAAGCCGCCGCCCCCGTTCCAGCTGGACCTCGACGCGCCGGACTGGTCGCTGCTGATGTACACCGACGGGCTGATCGAGGGTCGCGTCGGCAGCGGGGACGACCGGTTGGACGTGGACGGGCTGTGCGGGCTGGTCACCGAGCCCGGCGCCGCCGAGGTGGCCCTGGGCGACCTGCCGGCGTGGCTGGTGGGGCGGGCGGAGCAGGCCAACGACGGCCCGCTCGCCGACGACGTCGCCATGCTGCTGGTCAGCCGCGGGGGCGGCCGATGAGGGTCGCGCCGGCCTGGACGCTGCGTCAGCGGATCACCGCGCTGTGCGTGGCCACCTCGATCGTGCTCGTGGCGCTGGCCGCCAGCGCCGCCGGTCTCGCGGCGGCCAGCCGGGGACACCTGGACCGGCTGGTGACCCAGAGCGGCCCCGTGCGGGTGGGCGGCGAGCGTCTGATGACGCAGCTGCTCGACCAGGAGGCCGCCGTGCGCGGCTACGCGCTGACCGGCCGCCCCGACGACCTGGCGACCTACACCGCCGCGGTGGTCGAGGAGGAGGCCGTCACCCGCGAGCTGCGCAGGCTGCTGGCCGACCGGCCCGCCGAGCGTGCCCAGCTGGAGCGGGTGTCCGCGCAGGCGGGGCAGTGGCGGCGGCTGGTGGCCGAGCCCGCGATCGCCGCGGTCCGCTCCGGCGGTCCGGCGGCGGCCGCGCCGCTGCTCGACGACGCGGCCCGGCAGCGCTTCGACCGGCTGCGCGCCACCGTCGAGGAGTTCCGGGAGTCGGCGCTGCGCATGCGCAACGAGCTGGTCGACGCCGCCCGGCGGACCAACCGGGGACTCGTCCTGTTGCTCATCTGCGCCGCGGCGGTCGTGGCCGTCGCCGGAGTGGCGCTGATCGCGTTGATGCACCGCCTGGTGACCCGACCGGTGGTGGAGCTGGCCAGCCATGTCCGGCAGGTGGCCTCCGGCGACTACGGCCGCGAGATCGTCGGCACGGGGCCGCCGGAGCTGACCGCCCTGGCCCGCGACATCGAGGCCATGCGCCGCAAGATCTCCGACGAGCTGTCCGAGGTGCGCGAGGCGCGCAGCCAGGTTCAGTGGATCAACGAGCAGCTCCAGGTCCAGGCGTCGGAGCTGACCCGGTCCAACCGGGACCTGGAGCAGTTCGCGTACGTGGCCTCGCACGACCTGCAGGAGCCGCTGCGCAAGGTGGCCAGCTTCTGTCAGCTGCTGCAGCGCCGCTACGCCGGCCAGCTGGACGAGCGCGCCGACCAGTACATCGCCTTCGCGGTGGACGGCGCGCAGCGGATGCAGCGGCTGATCAACGACCTGCTGGCGTTCTCCCGGATCGGCCGGCTCACCGCGGGCTTCACCGACGTCGACCTCAACGCGCTGATGGGCGAGGTGGCGGCCCAGCTGGACACCGCCCTGGAGGCGTCCGGCGGCTCGGTCACCTGGGACCGGCTGCCCGTGGTGGAGGGCGAGGAGCCGCTGCTCACCACGCTGTTCGCCAACCTGGTCAGCAACTCGCTGAAGTTCCGCCGCCCCGACGTGGCGCCCAGGGTGCACGTCGGCGCCCAGCGGGTCGGCCGGCAGTGGGAGATCACCGTCGCGGACAACGGCATCGGCATCGAGCCGGAGTTCGCCGACAAGGTCTTCGTGATCTTCCAGCGGCTGCACGCCCGGGACGCGTACGAGGGGACCGGCATCGGGCTGGCCATCGTGAAGAAGATCGTCGAGTACCACGGCGGCCGGGTCTGGTTGGACCCGGATGCCGAGGAGGGCACCACGATCCGCTTTACTCTTCCCGAGTCCCCGGTGGCGGACGCCGACCCGGCGCCCCCCACCCAGGCGGATTCCAGCAGTACGGCGCCGTCCACCGCGGCGTCGACCACCGCGGCGCCGTCGGGCCCGGCGCCGCCCGGCACGGCGCCGCCCCGCACGGCGTCCGCCCAGGGCCCGGCGAAGGAGACGGTCGCATGAGTGAGGTGGAGCAGGGCGGCGCCCCCATCGAGGTGCTGCTCGTCGAGGACGACCCGGGCGACGTCCTGATGACGCAGGAGGCGTTCGAGGAGCACAAGCTGCGCAACCGGCTCACGGTGGTGTCCGACGGGGCCGAGGCGCTGGCGTACCTGCGCCGGGATGCGCCCTACCGCGACGCCGTGCGCCCGGACCTGATCCTGCTCGACCTCAACCTGCCCCGCCGCGACGGCCGGGAGGTGCTGGAGGAGATCAAGGGGGACGACGACCTGCGGCAGATCCCGGTCGTGGTCCTGACCACCTCGCAGGCCGACGAGGACATCCTGCGCAGCTACCAGCTGCACGCCAACGCGTACGTGACCAAGCCGGTGGACTTCGAGCGGTTCATCGCCGTCGTCCGGCAGATCGACGAGTTCTTCGTCAGCGTCGTGAAGCTTCCGCCGCGCGGGTGACCGGCCGCGACGAACCCCGGGCGCTGGACCGCCGGGTGGACCAGCTGCTGCGCGCCACCGCCCGCACCGCGGTGTTGCCGCTGTTCGAGCGGCTGCGACGCGGCGACCCGGACGCGCTGGCCGGGGTGGCCGAGAAGGCGCTGGGCGAGGTGGTGACCGCGGCGGACCGGGAGGCCGAGCGGCTGCTCGACGCCGGGCTGCGGGCGCTGCTGCCCGGCTCGGAGGTGGTCGGCGAGGAGGCGGTGGCCGACGACCCCACGGTGCTGGACCGGCTGGCCGCAGCCGGGCCGGTGTGGCTGGTCGACCCGGTGGACGGCACGGCCAACTTCGCCGCCGGGCGGGAGCCGTTCATGATGATGGTGGCGCTGCGCCGCGCGGGCGTCACCGAGGCGGCGTGGATCCTTGACCCGCGCGCCGACCGGCTGGCGCACGCCCGCCGGGGCGCGGGGGCCTACCTCGACGGGGTCCGGGTCCGGGCCGCCGCGGGCGCCGCCCCGCCCACGACCGGGGCCCTGCGGGGCGCCGTGCTGGGCCGGACTCTGCCCGAGCCGCTGCGCGCGCAGCTGCGGCAGCGGGCCTCGGCGTTCGGCGCGCTGCTGCCCGGGTGGCGCTGCGCCGGCCGGGAGTACCCGGACGTGGTCACCGGCCGGCAGGACTTCGCGCTCTTCTGGCGCACCCTGCCGTGGGACCACGTGCCGGGGGCGCTGTTCGCCGAGGAGGCCGGCGGCATGGTGCGCCGGCTGGACGGCGCCGCGTACGACCCGACCGACCGGCGGGCCGGGCTGCTGTGCGCCGCGAGCCCGGCGGTCTGGTACGCGGTGCGCGACGCGCTGTTCGGCGGCGCACCGGATCCGGAGACCTGGGCCGACCTCACGTGAGGCCCCGCCGGCGGGGCGGTGGCCGGCGGAGCGCCCGGCCGGCGCCGGCGGTCATCGGGCGCGGACTCCGGCACGGGCGGTCATCCGGCGCGGACGCGGGGTGCGCCCTTCCTTAGCAGGGCCTTAGCCGGATCGTCGGATCGTGCAACTCCGGTGAAAAGTCAGCCTTTCGGTCGCCGACACCGTCCGCCCGGTCGACTACTCTGGCGCCGGCACCGGTCGGCGTCCCCACCGCCGGCCGGCGGTGGTCAGCCCATGCGCCCGGCCCGGTCCCCGGCCCGGCCGGCTCCCGGCGGAGGTGATGATGTCGGCGTCGCCGTGTCGCCGGCTGCTGCTCGCGATGGCGGGTCTCGTCGCCCTGCTGGGCGTCGAGACCCGCCATCGCGAGCAGCAGCCGGCGACACGGCGACG
>DATMJT010000118.1:0-6781 GCA_035553735.1 Pilimelia sp. | reverse complement strand
GGGGCACAGTCACCGACCGGCCGCTCCCCACCAGCCGGCGGACCGACTCGCCGCCACGGCCGGCGCGCCCGGTCGGACGTCCACCGCCAGCCACCGTGTCCACCGCCGGCTGCCCGCGCGGCAGCGGCCCCCACCACCGCCGGAGACGCCGCGTGACCTCGCCAGCCAGCAGTTCCCCCGCCGCCACCCTGACCCTGGTCGACAGCGACCCCGCCGAGCTGGCGGTCGACGCAGTCGTGATCGGCCTGCACAGCCAGCAGGACGGTGGGTTGCTGCTCGCCCCGGGCGCGGAGAGCATCGCCGCGGCCTTCGACGGACGGCTGACCGAGACCCTGCGGCTGCTCGGTGCGGTCGGCGCCGCGGGCGAGCTGACCAAGCTGGCCACCCTCGGCACGATCACGGCCCCCGTGCTGGCGGCGGTGGGGTTGGGCCCCGAGCCCGTCGGGGCGGCGCCCGAGCCCGAGGCGCTGCGCCGGGCCGCGGGCGTGGCCGTGCGGGCGCTCGCCGGTGCCGGCCGGGTGGCACTGGCGCTGCCGCTGCCCGACGACTCCGACGCCGCGACGGCGCTGCGGGCGGTGGCCGAGGGGGCGCTGCTCGGCGGCTACCGGTTCGCCGGCTACAAGACCCGGCCGCAGCCGGGCCGCCGGGACCCGGTGCGGGCGGTCGCGGTGCACGTGCCCGACGTCAAGGACCGGGCCGCCAAGGCCGAGCTGGGCCGGGCGGTGACGGTCGCCGCCGCGGTCACCCGCTGCCGGGACTGGGTGAACACCCCGCCGAACGCGCTGCGCCCGCCGGAGTTCGCCGCGCAGGTGGCCGCGGCCGGCGAGCGCGCCGGCCTGAGCGTGGAGGTGCTGGACGACAAGGCGCTGCGCAAGGGCGGCTACGGCGGCATCGTGGCGGTCGGCCAGGGCTCGGACGCGCCACCGCGACTGGTCCGGCTGGCGTACACGCCGGTCCGCGGGGCCGCCTCCGCGCCCCGGGTGGCGCTGGTGGGCAAGGGCATCACGTTCGACACCGGCGGGGTGTCCATCAAGCCGGCGCAGGGCATGTGGGAGATGAAGTCCGACATGGCGGGCGCCGCCGCGGTCGCGGCGGTCATGCTGGCGGTGGCCAAGCTCAAGCCGAGGGCCCGGGTGACCGCGTACGTGCCGATGGCGGAGAACATGCCCGGCGGCGGCGCGTACCGGCCCGGCGACGTGATCACCATGTTCAACGGCAAGCGCGTGGAGGTGCTCAACACCGACGCCGAGGGGCGGCTGATCCTGGGTGACGCGATCGCCCGCGCCGCCGCGGACGGCTACGACTACCTGCTGGAGGTCTCGACGCTGACCGGGGGCCAGGTGATCGCCCTGGGCAAGCGGACCGCGGGGGTCATGGGCACGCCGGAGCTGTGCGAGCGGGTGCGCTCGGCCGGCGACGCGGTGGGCGAGCCGACCTGGCCGATGCCGCTGCCGGACGACGTGCGGGCCGGTATGGAGTCGGAGGTGGCCGACATCTCCCAGGTGCACGCCGCGATGGACCGCGCCGGCCACATGCTGCAGGGTGGGGTGTTCCTGCGCGAGTTCGTCGCGGACGACGCGCCGTGGGCGCACCTCGACATCGCCGGGCCCGCCTACCTCACCGGCGAGGCGACCGGCTACCTGACCAAGGGCGGCACCGGGATCCCGGTGCGGACCCTGCTGCACCTGATCGAGGACATCGCGGGCACCGGCTGACCACCGGCCGCAGGCGTGCCCCGGTCAGCCGGCGGCGCGCTTGCGGCGCTCGTTGTAGTCCCGCATCCGCTGCGGGTACCCCACCAGGGCGACGTCGTACACCGGGATGGCCAACCGGTGCGCGAAGCGGCGTGCGTCGGCCGGGCCGTCCACCCGGCGGCGGGTCCACTCCCCGTCGTGGGCGATCAGCAGCACCGTGGTCTCGGTCACGGTCGTGCGCGGCTCGATGAACGCCTCGACCCCGCGACGAGTGCGGACGAACTGCTCCAGGTGCTCCAGGTCAGCCCGGTACCGCTCGCGAACCGGCCCGGCACCGCCCGGCGCCCGGCGGCGTCGAAACCACCCCACAGCGTCACCTCCCCGACAGCCGGCGCAACGCCTGGACGCCGGCTGCGGCTAGGGTACGTCCCCCAGCTGAGTTTCAGCTGCCCGCCTCGACCGGCGGCCCGGTCGCCCCGGCCGGCGCGGACCGCCCGGCTCCGACGCCGTGTCGCCGACCACCTCGCTGCACGCGCGACCCCCGGAAGTGACAAGATGGCCGAGGCGGAATGCCTCACCTGCGCACTCCCGGGAGAGATCGTGAGCGACCCGAACGGCGGCACCTACGACGTAGTGGTACTGGGTGGGGGCAGCGGCGGCTACGCGACCGCGCTGCGCGCCGCACAGCTCGGCCTGTCGGTGGCCCTGATCGAGAAGGACAAGCTCGGCGGCACCTGCCTGCACCGCGGCTGCATCCCGACCAAGGCGCTGCTGCACGCCGGTGAGGTCGCCGACCAGACCCGGGAGTCCGAGGCGTTCGGCATCAAGGCCGAGCTGATCGGCGTGGACATGGCCGGCGTGAACGCCTACAAGGACGGGGTCGTCGCCAAGCTGTACAAGGGCCTGCAGGGCCTGGTGAAGTCTGCCAAGATCACTTATGTGGAGGGTGCCGGCCGGCTCGTCGGGCCCGACACCGTGGAGGTGGACGGGCGCCGCTACACCGGCCGCAACGTGGTGCTGGCCACGGGCTCGTACTCGCGCAGCCTGCCCGGCCTGGAGCTGGACGGCGAGCGGGTCATCTCCAGCGAGCACGCGCTGAACCTGGACCGGGTCCCCGCCTCCGCGGTGGTGCTCGGCGGCGGCGTGATCGGGGTCGAGTTCGCCAGTGCGTGGCGCTCCCTCGGGGTCGAGGTGACCATCGTGGAGGCGCTGCCCCGCCTGGTCGCCGCCGAGGACGAGGAGTGCTCCAAGGCGGTCGAGCGGGCGTTCCGCAAGCGCGGCATCGCGTTCAAGACGGGCAAGCCGTTCGAGAAGGTGGAGCGCACCGACACCGGTGTGCGGGTCTTCGTCGCCGGCGGGGAGACCATCGAGGCCGAGCTGCTGCTGGTCGCCGTCGGCCGCGGGCCGGTGACGGCCAACCTCGGCTACGAGGAGCAGGGCATCCGGATGGACCGCGGCTTCGTGCTCACCGACGAGCGGCTGCGCACCAGCGTGCGCAACGTCTACGCCGTCGGCGACATCGTGCCGGGCCTGCAGTTGGCGCACCGCGGATTCCAGCAGGGCATCTTCGTCGCCGAGGAGATCGCCGGGCGCAACCCCGCCCCGATCGACGAGAACGGCATCCCCCGGGTCACCTACTCCGACCCCGAGGTCGCCTCCATCGGGCTGACCGAGGCCAGGGCCAAGGAGCAGTACGGCGCGGACAAGGTGCAGACCTACAACTACAACCTGGGCGGCAACGGCAAGAGCCAGATCCTGCGCACCCAGGGGTTCGTCAAGCTGGTCCGGGTGGCCGACGGTCCGGTCGTCGGCGTGCACATGGTCGGCGCCCGGGTGGGCGAGCTGATCGGCGAGGCGCAGCTGATCTACAACTGGGAGGCGTACCCGGCCGAGGTGGCGCAGCTCGTCCACGCCCACCCGACCCAGAACGAGGCGCTCGGCGAGGCCCACCTGGCGCTGGCCGGCAAGCCGCTGCACGCGCACGCCTGACGACGACACACGGTCAAGAGGAGTCAGAGAGAGATGCCGGTATCGGTCACCATGCCGCGGCTCGGCGAGAGCGTCACCGAGGGCACCGTCACCCGCTGGTTGAAGCAGGAGGGCGAGCGCGTCGACGTCGACGAGCCGCTGCTGGAGGTCTCCACCGACAAGGTGGACACGGAGATCCCGTCGCCGGCCGCCGGCGTGCTGACCAAGATCGTGGTTGGCGAGGACCAGACCGCCGAGGTGGGCAGCGAGCTGGCCGTCATCGCCGGCGACGGCGAGTCGACCGGCGGTGCCGAGGCGCGCCCGCAGGAGGGCCAGCCGGCCCAGGCCGGTGCGGGCCCGGCGGAGCAGCAGGGCGCCACGGACGGCGGCCGGCAGGGTGACGCCGCCGCGCCGGGCGCGGGGTACGGCGGCCCGGCGCCGGCCGGTGCGCCGGCCGAGCGGTCCGGGCAGGTCGGGCCGGACGGGGACGCCGGCGGCGGTGCGCCGTCGCCGGCCGCCGCGGGCGGCGACGGCGGAGCCACCACGGTGGTACGGATGCCGGCGCTCGGCGAGAGCGTGACCGAGGGCACCGTGACCCGCTGGCTCAAGCGGGTGGGCGAGCAGGTCGACACGGACGAGCCGCTGCTGGAGGTCTCCACCGACAAGGTCGACACGGAGATCCCCTCGCCGGCCGCCGGGACGCTGCTGGAGATCAAGGTCGACGAGGACGGCACCGCCGCCGTCGGCGCGGAGCTGGCCGTCATCGGCGGGCAGGACTCCGCAGGCGCCGGGCAGGACGCCGGCGACCAGCCGCCGGCCCAGAGCGCGCCGGCCCAGAGCGGGCAGCCCCAGAGCGCACCGGCCCAGCCGGCGTCCGCGCAGTCGGCCCAACCGGCCCAGCCGGCGTCGGCGCAGTCGGCCCAACCGGCGCAGTCGGCCCAGCCGGCGTCCGCGCAGTCGGCGCAGCCCGCCCGGGCGGTCGACGGCCGGTCGTTCGGTCCCGCGCAGACGACCACGCCGGAGCCCACGACCGCCGACGGCGGCGAGGAGGAGGAGGAGGAGGAGTCGGGCGGATATCTCACGCCGCTGGTCCGCCGCCTCGCCGCCGAGCAGGGCGTCGACGTGCGCGGCATCCGGGGTACCGGCGTGGGCGGGCGGATCCGCAAGCAGGACGTGCTGGACGCCGCGGAGCGGGCGCGGGCCGAGCGGGCCCGCGCCGAGCAGGCCCGGGCCCGGCAGTCGGCTCCCGCTCCGGCCGGCGCCGGCGCGGCCGCCGCCCCGACCAGCCCGCTGCGCGGGCGCACCGAGAAGCTGTCCCGGATGCGGGCGCTGATCGCCCGGCGGATGGTGGAGTCGCTGCAGATCTCGGCCCAGCTCACCACCGTGGTCGAGGTGGACGTGACGAAGATCGCCCGACTGCGCGAGCGGGCCAAGGCCGACTTCCTGGCCAACCACGGCGTCAAGCTGTCCTTCCTGCCCTTCTTCGCCCTGGCCGCGGTGGAGGCGCTGCGCCTCCACCCGACCGTGAACGCGTCGATCGACATGGACGCGGGCACGGTGACCTACCACGACGCCGAGCACCTCGGGGTGGCCGTGGACACCGAGCGGGGCCTGCTGGTCCCGGTCGTCCACGACGCCGGCGACCTCAACCTGGCCGGGCTGGCCAAGCGGATCACCGACGTGGCCGAGCGCACCCGAACGAACAAGATCAGCCCGGACGAGCTGTCGGGCGGCACCTTCACGCTGACCAACACCGGCAGCCGCGGCGCGCTGTTCGACACGCCGATCATCAACCAGCCGCAGGTGGCGATCCTCGGCACGGGTGCGGTGGTCAAGCGCGCCGTGGTGGTCGACGACCCGGACCTGGGCGAGCTGATCCTGCCCCGCTCGATGGTCTACCTGGCGTTGTCCTACGACCACCGGCTGGTCGACGGCGCCGACGCCGCGCGGTTCCTGACCACCGTCAAGGAACGCCTGGAGGCGGGCAACTTCGACACCGAGCTGGGCCTGTCCTGAGTCGGTACGGCGCGGGGTCGGGCACGGGCCCGGCCCCGCGCGTACCCGCCGGGTGCCTCGGGCCCACCCTGCCGGGATCTCTGCCGGCTGCGGTGCGGTCGGGGAAGATGGAGGCATGCGGATCCTCCTGGCCGGTTCATCCGGCTTTCTCGGCCGGCACCTGGTCGCCCGACTGACCGCCGACGGGCACGAGGTCGTCCGGCTGGTGCGGCGACCGGTCCGCGCCGCCGACGAGGTGTCCTGGCGGCCCGCGGCCAACGAACTGGACCCGGCGGCGGTCGCCGGCGCCGACTCCGTGATCAACCTGGCCGGCGCGGGCGTGGGTGACCGGCGCTGGACCGCGGAGTACAAGCGGGTCCTGCGGGCCAGCCGGGTGGACACCACCGCCACGCTGGCCGCCACGATCGCCGGGCTGCCCGCCGCGGACCGCCCCCGGGCCCTGCTCAACGCCTCGGCGGTCGGCTTCTACGGCGACACCGGCGACCGCGCCGTCGAGGAGGACGCGCCACCGGGCGAGGGTTTCCTGGCCGATGTCTGCCGGGTCTGGGAGGCGGCCACCGGGCCCGCCGAGGCCGCCGGCGTCCGGGTGGTGCTGCTGCGCAGCGGGCTTCCGCTGCACCGCGGCGGCGGGCTGCTGAAGCCGCTCCTGCTGCCGTTCAAGCTGGGCATCGCCGGCCGGCTCGGCAGCGGGCGGCAGTGGTTGCCGTGGCTCTCGCTCCAGGACTGGCTCTCGGCGGTCGTCCTCCTGCTGGAGCGGCCGGAGCTGGCCGGTCCGGTGAACGTGGTGGGCCCCGAGCCGGTCACCAACGCGGAGTTCACCAGGGCCCTCGGCCGGGCGCTGCACCGGCCCACGCTGCTGCCCGTCCCCGCGCTCGCGCTGCGGGTGGTGCTCGGGGAGTTCGCGGTGGAGCCGCTGTCCAGCTCCAGGGTGCTGCCCGGGGTGCTGCGCCGGGCAGGCTTCCGGTACGCGCACCCGAACCTCGACCAGGCCCTGCGCGCCGCCCTGGAGGCGGACACCGCCCCGGCGGCCCAGGCGGGCTGAGCCCGGCCGCTTGGTACGGTGCGGCGGTGTCCGCCGCACCGCCCGCCGCGCAGCCCTCCCC
>DATMJT010000117.1:0-6721 GCA_035553735.1 Pilimelia sp. | reverse complement strand
CTCGGGCCCGCATCGGCCGTCGGCGTGCCCGCCGGCCACCCGCACGCCGGCCGCCCGGTCGAGCACCCCACTGCGGACGGCCAGCGCCCAGGTCGGCCCCGCGGCGAGCAGCACCAGCAGCGCCGCGTACGGCGCGGCCGCCGCGTACGCCGACACGCTGGTGTGCGTCCACAGCTCGGTGGCCAGGGTCTCCATCCCGGTGGGCCGCAGCAGCAGGGTGGCCGGCAGCTCCTTCATGCAGGTGAGGAAGACCAGCGCCGCCGCGGCCGCCAGGCCCGGCGCCGTCAGCGGCAGGGTGACCGTGCGCAGCACGGCCGCCGGCCGCCGGCCCAGCGACCGGGCCACCTCCTCCAGCGCGGGCGGGCTCTGCGCCGCCGCCCCGGCCACCGCGCCCACCGCCAGCGGCAGGAACAGCGCGGCGTAGCCCAGCGCGAGCAGCCACACGCTCTGGTAGAGCGGGTACGCCACATGGATGCCGAAGAACACCAGCGACAGGCCGATGACCAGCCCCGGCAGCGCGTGCGCCAGGTAGCTCAGCCGGTCCAGCGCCGTGGCCAGGGCCCCGGGCGCGCGGGCGGTGAGCAGCCCCAGCGGCAGCGCCAGCAGCATGGTCAGGCCCGCGCCGGCCAGCGAAACGGCCAGCGAGCCGCCGGCCGCCGCGGCGATCTCGGCCAGCGAGCCCGGCCGGGACACCCCGGCGGCGAGCCAGCGAAGCAGGCTGGCCGCGGGCACCCCGAGTGCCAGCGCGGCGACGGCGCCCAGCGCGGCGACCGCCGGCCAGCGCAGCGCCCCCAGCCGCAGCCGGGCCGGCGGCCGACCGCCGGCGCCCAGCCGCGCGTACCGGGCGCCGCGGGTGCGGGTGACCAGCTCCCCGCCGAGCAGCAGCAGGGTCAGCGCCACCAGCACCGTGGAGAGCACCAGGGCACCGGTGCGGTCGAAGCCCAGGTTGATCGCCGTGAAGATGGCCCGGGTGAAGGTGTCCACCCGCAGCAGCGACACCGCGCCGAAGTCGGCCAGCACGTACAGGGCGACGAGCAGGGCCCCGGCGGCCAGCGCCGGCCGGATCTGCCGCAGGGTCACCCCGGTGAAGGTGCGCCACGGCCCGTGCCCCAGGCAGCGGGCCGCCTCCTCCTGGGCCGGATCCGTGCCGGCCAGCGCGGCGGCCACCGGCAGGTAGACGTACGGGTACGAGCAGAGCGTCAGCACCAGGGCGGCCGCCCAGAAGCCGGTCGCGTCCACCGTGGACAGCCAGGCGAAGCCGGCCACGTAGGTGGGCACGGCCAGCGGCAGGGCGGCCAGCACGCCGAACGCCCGCCGGGCGGGCAGGTCCGTGCGGGTCACCAGGAAGGCGGCGGCCACGCCGAGGACCGCGCAGCCGGCGGTGACCACGGCGGCCAGCGCCAGGCTGCGCCCGGCCAGCACCGCCGTGCGTGCGGTGAAGACCTCCGCGGCGATCCGCGACCAGCCGGCCTCGGCGGTGCGCACCGCCAGGTAGACCAGCGGGATGAGCGCCACGGCCACCGCGCCGGCCGAGGCGGCGAGCAGTACCGGCCGGGGGGCCACCCGACGCGCCGCCCGGCGCAGCGACCGGCGGCCGGCGGTCCGCGCGCTGGTGGTCGCGGGGGCCGCCGGCCGACTCGCGGTGGCCGCCGCGCTCAGGCGAGCCCCACGCTCTTGATGAGCTCCACCGTCTCGGCCAGCGTGTCGAGGTCGTTCAGGTTGATCTTCGGCGGGGCGAGGCTGCCCAGCGGCGGTAGGCCGGGTGCGGCGGACACGCCGGCGGCCAGCGGGTACTCGGAGACCTCGGTGGTGAAGTAGGTCTGCGCCTCCTGCCCGAGCAGGAACTCCACGAGCGCCGCCGCGTCCGGGTCGCTGCCGGCCCGGTTGAGCACGCCGACGCCGGAGACGTTGACAAGTGCACCGGTGTCGCCGCCGGGGAAGAAGTGCAGCCTGGCCTTCAGCGACTTGACGTCGACGCCGGCCTCCTGGGCCTTCTCGTACACGTAGTAGTGGTTGACCAGGCCGGCGGCGAGCTTGCCGTCGTTGACGTCCTCGACGATCTGGGTGTTGCGCTCCCGGATGTGGACCTCGTTGGCCTTGAGCCCGGCGAGGAACTCCCGGGCCTTGGCCTCGCCGTGCTGCAGCCGCAGCGCCGTGACGAACGCCTGGAACGAGGCGTTGGTCGGGACGATGCCGACCTTGCCGCGCCACCGCGGGTCGGTCAGCTCCAGCACCGACGTGGGCAGCTGGTCGGCGCTGACCTGGTCGGCGTGGTAGACCAGCACCCGGGAGCGGCCGGTCACCCCCACCCACCGGCCGTCGGCGGCGCGGAAGCCGGCGGGCACCTTGTCCAGCTGCGCCTGCGGCAGGGTGGCGAACCGGCCCGCCTTGGCCACCGCGCCGAGCGCGCCCGCGTCCTGGGCCAGGAACACGTCGGCGGGGCTGCGGTCACCCTCCTCCAGCAGCTGCGCGGCGAGCTGCGCGCTGTCGCCGTAGCGGACCCGCACCGTGATGCCGGTCGCCTTTTCGAAGCGCTCCAGCAGCGGCTTGACCAGCGACTCGCCTCGGCCGCTGTAGATGGTGATCTTCTTGTCGCCCGGGGCGGACGCGTCGTCCGACCCGCCGTCGCCGCAGCCGACCAGGGCCAGGGCCACCGCGCCGACCGCAGCCAGGGCCAGCACCCGACGGGGGGTACGCATCACGAACTCCTCGAGACGATGAACAGTGAGGCTCACCTTAGTAAGGGGAGGCTGACCTTTTCAACGAGGGGTTGCCCGGGTCACGGCGTCAGCGGCTCAATCGGGCTCGTCGGGTAACTCGGTCGGCTCGTCGGGTAACTCGGTCGGCTCGTCGGGCAGCTCGGTCGGCTCGTCGAACAGTCGCCACCGGCGCGGGACCAGGATCGGCTGCCCGGCCATCCCGGCGGACGCCAGCGCCACCCGCCACGCGGGCACCCCGGGGCAGCCCGCCCGCTCCCACCGGTCGACGAGGGCGCCCGCCACGTCGGCGCAGGCAGCCGCCTCCGGCCCGGTGGCGGCCACCGCCCCGTCCGGCCGCAGGGCGGCACCGCCGAGGCCGGTCGCGTCCAGCACCGACCAGTCGGCGTCGGGCACCCCCGCCATGCCGGCGGGGGTCACCCGCGGGTGCCACGCCCCGGCGGCCACGGCCAGGTCCAGGTAGCCCCGGGGCCCCAGCGGCCGCGCCCAGCGCGCCGGCCGGTGGACCGTCGGGGCCGGCAGCGTACGACCGGGCGGCGGCGCCGGGTGCAGCCACGGATGGGCGGCGCCCAGCGGCCCGCGGGCCGCCATGAACCCCGCACCGCACACGCCGTAGCCGGTGCCGGGCTCCGCCCGCGCCACCCGCAGGACCGGATGCATGCCGACGTGCGCCACCGGTGCCAGCACGTACCCGTCGGGGGCCAGCTGCGCCAGCCAGGCCGGCGACAGGCCGGTCACGCCCACGGTCACGATCACCCGGTCGTACGGGGCGTCGGCCGGGTGCCCCGGGTAGCCGTCCCCGAGCACCACCCGCACCCCGGTGGCGCCTGCGCGGGCCAGCGCGGCGCGGGCCCGGTCCACGACGTCGGGCTGCACGTCCAGGCTGGTCACCTCGGCGCCCAGTGCGGCCATGAGGGCGGCGTTGTAGCCGGTGCCCGCCCCGATCTCCAGCACCCGCACGCCCGGCCGCAGGTCCAGCGCCGCCAGCATGCCGACCATCAGCGACGGCTGGCTCGACGAGCTGACCGGCACGTCCCGGTCCACCTTGGTCACCAGCGCGTCGTTGCGGTACACCTCGGTCAGGAAGTCCGGATCCCGGGGCGCCACCCACCGGCCCGCCGCGGTGCGGAACCCGTCGGCCAGGAACGCCTCGCGGGGCACCCGGGCGAACGCGTCGCCGAGCGCGCCGCCCAGCGGCTCGCCGTCGGCGCGCAGCTGGTCCAGAAAGCGCGCCCGCCGCCGGTCGCCCGTGCGGTCGGCCGTCATGTCGATCCACTCTAGTGCGCCGAGCGGCGGGGGGTTTACCGCGTCCCGCAGACGGGAAAGCCGGGGCCGGAAGGAGCGGCCGATGAACGAGCCCCGCGTCACCCCGGAGCCCGGGATCACCCTGGTGGACACCGGGCATCCGGTGGAGCGCAAACTGCACGACGCGCTGGAGGACCAGCTCACCTCGGCGTTGCGCGCCGCGGCCGAGCGGGTGGCCGCCGACCGGCGGCCCGACGAGTCGGTGGACCAGCTGTGCCGCCGACTGCTGGCCGAGACCCGGGCCGGGCTGCACCCGGATGTGGCTCGCGCCTTCCAACCCGACCGGGCGCAGCTGTGCCGCATCGCCGAGGCGATCATGCGCGGGCAGCCGGTCCCGTCCTGACCCTCGCGCGGGACCGCCGCCGCGGCCGGCCCCTCGCGAGCCGTCCCGGTCGGCCATCTCTGGGCCTCCCCGATCGGGACATCTCGCGGGCGTTCGGTGGCGCTAACGTCGGGCGCAGGCGTCGACTCGAGGCGCCGCGCGGGCGCGCGACACGGGGAGGTGCACCGACGGTGCGGCATACAGTGGACTCGTTGATCTCGCGCCGGACGCTGGTGACCGGCGCGGCGGCCGCCGGCCTGCTGCTCGCCCCGGGTGCCGCCAGCGCGGCCGGCGCTGCGCCCGCCGCCGACGACCGGCACGGGCCGGGAGCCGCCCGCCGGCGCGGCACCGCGGGCGAGTGCTGGGCCCGGGCCCGGCTGCGCGAGCTGGAGCGGGCGTACGCCGGGCGCATCGGCGCCTACGCGCTGGACACCGCCACCGGCGCCACGGTCACCCACCGGGCCCACGAGCGGTTCCCGCTACTGTCGACCTTCAAGCTGCTGGCGGCCGCCGCCATCCTGCACACCGCCCGGCGCCGAGATCCCGGCCTGCTCGACCGGGTGATCTACTGGACCGAGGCAGACCTGGTGCCCTACTCGCCGGTGACCGCACAGCACGTCCGCACCGGGCTGCCGGTCGCGCGGGTGTGCGAGGCGGCCGTGTCGGTCAGCGACAACACCGCCGGCAACCTCATGCTCCGGCTGCTCGGCGGGCCGGGCGGCCTGACCCGGTTCGCCCGCCGGCTCGGCGACCCGGTGACCCGGCTGGACCGCTGGGAGGTCGCGCTCAACGACTGGCACCCCGGCGAGCGGCGGGACACCACCACCCCGGCCGCCATGGCCTGCGACGTGCACCGGCTTCTGGTGCGTGGCGGGCTGGCCCGCCCCGACCGGCGGCGGCTGACCGGCTGGCTGGTGGGCAGCACCACCGGAGGGGCACGCATCCGGGCGGGGCTGCCCGCACACTGGACCGTCGGCGACAAGACCGGCTCGTCGCAGTCCCACGGGGCCGCCAACGACGTGGCGATCGCCTGGCCACCCGGGGCCCCACCGCTGGTCCTGGCGGTCTACACCAACCGCGACGACCCCCGGGCGCCCTACGACAACGCGGTCATCGCGCAGACCGCCACCGTCCTCGCCACGGCCCTGCGCGCGCCCGACCACACCTCCGTGCGCCCGCTCGCTCCGTAGGGCCCGCTCGGCCGACCGACCGCAACCCACCGGTCGATCTACCTCTCGCCGCGATGGGTCACCTGGATGTGCCCATCCGCGGGTCGGCGTGGTTCGCGCCGCCGAGGCAGGACCCGATCGGGCAGGACCGCACCGGGCCACGGTGGGCCGGCGCCATGGCATGCATCGCCCATGCCGGCGTGACGTGTGCGCGCAACTTGCGACCCGATGACCCACAGTTGTTTGTTCGGGCTGTTCGCGGGCTGGTGAACAACGTCCCGACGGATGTGATCGGAGTACCGGCGCCACCACCCTCCAACGGTGAAGCGTGCCAGGTGCCGCTCACGGATCGCCGCCCGTTGACGAACGGCGGCGCGACGGCCGCGGCAGATGTCCGGTCATGGTGATGACGCCGACCGACCAGCCGCTCAGAGCCCTCGCTGCCGCGCTGGCCGACCTCAGCGGTAGCGGGACTCACCTCATCGTCGCGGATATCGACGGCCAGGTCACGCGTTGGCATACCGCGGCACATCGGATGAGCGCCACGCCGATTGGTGCCATGCCGCCGGTCCTGCGTCTGCGGCCGGTGCGGGCATCGGCGGTGGCGGTCAGCGACGACGGTCGACGCGTAGCTGTGGGAAACCCCGACGGCTCATCCTGCTCTGGGACGGCGACGGCGGCGAACCACTCGCCCTCCGCGGGCACACCGGTGGCGTCGTTCCCCTGACGTTCAGTCCCAGCGGCGCGAGCCTGGCCAGCGCCAGCGAGGACCGAAGCGTCCGCGTGTGGGACGTGGGCGGGCGGGCCCGTCCCCGAATCCTCGCGCCGCCCGGGAGCAGTGCCGCGATGAGCTCGGACGGCCATCGCCTGACCTTCCGGGAGAGAAACACGATCACAGCAGTCAACCTGGCGACCGGCGCTCGTCGAGACGGCATCCCACGCGCGCACCGACGCCCGGCGTGGACGCACGGCGAGGACGGCGCGTGGGCTGTTGCAGGCGGCTCGCTCCGGGTTTGGAACTGGAGTGGAGCCAGGTGGCGGCAATACTCTTCCGTCCCCTGCGCACCGGCTTCCGAGCCCCAAGGTGTCTTCAGCGCCGCGGATGGGCGAAGCCTGGTAGCGCTGTGCCCGGGCAACTCCGTGGAGGTATGGCTACCCACCGCGCGCAGTCCGGCCTGGAAGCTGGGCGGCGTCAGTCCCCCGGCGCT
>DATMJT010000116.1:0-3169 GCA_035553735.1 Pilimelia sp. | reverse complement strand
GGGCGGGGCGTACCCGGACGGCACGGGACCGGCCTGCCGCGCCCCCGCGCCGCTGGGCGCGGGCGAGATGGGGGGCGACTCCGGCCGGGCGCCGTCGGGCGGGGCCAGCGTCTGTCCGGCGCGCACCGCGTCCTCCAGGTCGCCCTCGTACGGGTACGGCGGCGCACTCGCCGGGGGCGCCCCGGTCACCGGGGCGGGGAACCCACTGCCGAACCGGTCGGGCGGCGGGCTCAGCAGGTCGGCGTACCGGCTGGGCGCCCAGCCGTTGGGCGCCGGGTCGACGGGGCGGCGCCACGCCGGAACGACGGGCTCGACCGCGGGCTCCAGGGCGGCGCCAGCCTGCGACCACGCCTCCGGCGACCACGCGCCGCGGCCGGCGCGCGGCACCGGCGCCGCCGTGCCGTTGCCGTTCTCTCCCGGGATGGTGCCGCCGGGTTGCCCTGATTCATCCACCGCGCGCTCCTCGGTCACCATCGCTGAGGCTACCGTGTGGGTGCAGTGGCGATAAGTTGCAACGTCGAGCAAATGGCCGCCCGACCCCCGCCTCGGTGACCCGCGGCGGTCGCCGCCGGTGGCCCGGCCGGGTCGGCCCGGCGCAGGCGGAACCTCGGAGGTTGGCATGGTGTCCACGGGCGGTGCGCAGGCGGCACGACCGGTCCGGCTGCCCCGATCGGCGCGCCGGGCGCAGCTGCTGGCCGCCGCCCAGGACGTGTTCGTCGCCCAGGGCTACCACGCCGCGGCGATGGATGACATCGCCGAGCGGGCCGGGGTCTCCAAGCCGGTGCTCTACCAGCACTTCCCGGGGAAGCTCGAGCTGTACCTGGCCCTGCTGGACACCCACTGCGACGCCATCGTGGCGCGGGTCCGGGCGGCGCTGGCCGGGGCCAGCGACAACAGCGACCGGGTGTTCGGCGCGGTGCACGCCTACTTCGACTTCGTCGACCACGAGAGTGAGGCGTTCCGGCTGGTCTTCGAGTCCGACCTGCGCAACGAGCCGGTCGTGCGGGAGCGGGTGGACCGGGTGGAGCAGGGCTGCGTGGCGGCCATCGCCGACACCATCATGTCGAACACCGGGGTCGACCGGGTGCACGCCGAGCTGCTCGCCTCGGGACTGGTCGGCGCGGCGGAGACGGCGGCCCGGTTCTGGCTGGGCGGGGGCCGACCGACCGGCAAGGAGGAGGCGGTCCAGCTGCTGGCCGCGCTCTGCTGGCGCGGCATCGCCAGCTTCCCGCTGCGCGACGACGCCGGCCTCCCGGTGCGGGAGCGGGCCGGCTGCGCGCCGGCCGACGCGGCCGGGGCCGCGCCGGGTGGGCGGACCGGCTGCCGGCCCGGCGGCCCGACGGGGGCGGGCGTCGGCGCGGCCGGCGCCGACTCGTGCGACGCCCTGCCGGCCGCGGCGCGGGACCCCCGGTAGGCTTCCTTCGGTCGCGGGAGCCCGCCCCGGTGGACAAGCCACGAGGAGGACACGTGGAGGTCAAGATCGGCGTGCAGTACGCGCCGCGCGAGCTGGTGCTGGAGAGCTCCCAGACGCCGGAGGAGGTCGAGCGCACGGTCACCGAGGCGCTCACCGGCGACGGGGTGCTGTCCCTCACCGACGAGCGGGGCCGCCGGGTGATCGTGCCGGTGAGCAAGGTGGCGTACGTCGAGATCGCCGAGGCGGCGCCGCGCCCGGTGGGCTTCACCGCCCGCTGACCTCCCGCTGAGCCCCGCCGGCCCCGGGTCGACCGCCGGGCCGGCTCGTTGCCGACGTCAGTTGTTGAGGCCGACCGCCGCCATCCGTGCGGTGTGCGCGGTCGTCAGCCGGCGAAACAGGCCCTGGATGCCGCCGGAGTCCGCCCCGGCCAGCAGCAGGGCGGTCAGCGGGGGCCGCTCGCTGGCCACCCGCTGCGCCTGGGACAGGCCCTCGCCGACCAGCCGCCGGGCCCACATGGACAGCCGGTTCGCCACCTTCGGGTCCGCCTCGATCGCGGCGCGGATCTCGTCGCGGGCGAACCGGTCGTAGTCCGAGTCGTGCAGGACCCGCAGCACCAGCTCCCCGTCCGGCGGGCCGAGGAAGCCGGCCACCTCCCGGAAGAAGTCGTCGGCCAGCCCGTCGCCGACGTAGGCCTTGGTGAGCGCCTCCAGCCAGTCCCTCGGCTCGGTGGAGTCGTGGTACTCCTCCAGGGGACCGGCAAACGGCGCCATCGCCGCCGACGGGTCGGCGCCCAGCTCGGCGAGCCGGTGCACCACCCGCCGGTAGCTGCCGATCTCGGCCGCGGCCATCTCGCTGAGCAGGGCGCGGCGTCGCAGGTCCGGGGCCAGCCGGGCGTCGGCGGCCAGCCGGTCGAACGCGAGCAGCTGCCCGTAGGCGAGCATGCCCAGCAGGTCCACGACGGCCGCCGGGTCGGTCGGCGGGGAGTTCTCGGCGGGGGTGGTGAACACGTCCGCAGGTTACCGCCCCCGCCGGATCGGGTAGCATGGCTTCCAGTTGCCGCGGCTTGCCGAGACGGCTCGCAGGATCCGAGAGGGTCCGCACGATCCGCAACCGCGACGCGCGCGCTGGCGCCGCGTCAGGCAGGCCTACGGTGCGCGGCCCGCGACCCGATTCGCGTGCGGCCCGCGCCATATCAGCCGCGCCCTCGGGACAAGACGGGGCGCACCACGAGAGGGCACCCCTGACAACCCGATGAGTGAGATCACAGCAGCTCAGCAAGGCGCGGCCGGCGAGGAGCTGGCGACCCGCGCACCCGTCCGACCGGACAGTCCCACGTTCGCCGAGCTCGGCGCCCGGCGCGAGACCGTCGACGCGCTCGCGGCGACCGGCATCACCCACGCCTTCGCGATCCAGGAGTACGCGCTGCCCATCGCGCTGCGCGGCAGCGATTTGATCGGCCAGGCGCCCACCGGCACCGGCAAGACCCTCGGCTTCGGCATCCCGCTGGTCGACCGGGTCCTCGCCCCGGCCGAGGGCGGCGACGGCCTGCCGCAGGCCCTGGTCGTCGTGCCCACCCGCGAGCTGGGGCTGCAGGTCGCCAAGGACCTGGCGGCGGCCGGCGCGACCCGGGGCGTGCGGGTGCTGCCCATCTACGGCGGCGTGGCGTACGAGCCGCAGGTCGAGGCCCTCAAGGGGGGCGTCGAGATCCTGGTCGGCACCCCCGGCCGCCTGATGGACCTGCAGAAGCAGAAGAAG
>DATMJT010000115.1:0-2890 GCA_035553735.1 Pilimelia sp. | reverse complement strand
GGCCGGACGGGTATCCCCGCAGGTCGGACCGGCGACCCGGCCAGGCGCCCGCCCGCCTAGACTTGGCGACGCGCCACGCGGGCGTAGGTGGAGGGTGCGGGCGATGGACGAGGTACTGGCGCGCAGCGGGATCTTCCAGGGTGTGGACCCGGAGGCGGCCGACGCGCTCGTCAAGGAGATGGAGCCGGTCGAGGTCCGCAAGGGTGAAGTGATCTTTAATGAGGGCGAGCCGGGCGACAGCCTCTACATCGTGCTCTCCGGCAAGATCAAGCTCGGTCGCCGGGCCGCGGACGGCCGACAGAATCTGATCTCCGTCATGGGCCCGTCGGACATGCTGGGCGAGCTGTCCCTGTTCGACCCGGGACCGCGCACCGCCACGGCCACGGCGGTGACCGACACCCGCCTGGTCCGGCTGCGCAAGCAGGCCCTGCGGCCGTGGCTGGCCAACCGGCCGGAGATCGCCGAGCAGCTGCTGCGGGTGCTGGCCCGCAGGCTGCGCCGGACCAACGACGCGCTGGCCGATCTCATCTTCACCGACGTGCCGGGCCGGGTGGCGAAGAACCTGCTGCAGATGGCGGGTCGCTTCGGCACCCGCGACGGCGGGGTGCTGCGGGTCACGCACGACCTCACCCAGGAGGAGCTGGCCCAGCTCGTCGGCGCCTCCCGGGAGACGGTGAACAAGGCGCTGGCCGACTTCGCCTCCCGCGGCTGGCTGCGCCTGGACGGCAAGAGCGTGATCATCCTGGACCCGGAGCGCCTGGCCCGCCGCGCCCGGGTCTGAGCCCGCCGGCGCTCCCGCCGACCGCCTCCCAACGCGCCCCGCCCCGCGGCGGGGCGCGTCCGTCGTGTGCGTCGACCCGCACCCCTCGGCGCGGCCCGGCCCGGCGCGCGCCCCCGCGCGTCGCCCACAGGGCGCGTCGCGTCGGGTCAGGCCCGGCGCGCGCCCGCCCCCGCGCGCCGCCCACAAGGCGTGTCGCGGCGGGCCGGCGGCTCGTTACGGAGGTGGCGACGCGGAGACCACCGGCGCCGGCCGACCCACGATCATGCTCCACCACCGCGCGACCCCCGGGAGGCTGACATGGCCGTCCTCGCCAGCGCCGTCGACCCTCGAACGCCGGACTACCTGCGCAGCCGCGACGCGATGCTGGACCGGCTCGCCGAGGTGGCGCGGGCGGTGGACGCGGCGCTGGCCGGCGGCGGGGAGCGGGAGGTGACGCGCCACCACGCCCGGGGCAAGCTGCTGCCGCGGGAGCGGGTGGAGCTGCTGGTGGACCGCGACTCCCCGCTGCTGGAGCTGTCCGCCGTGGCCGCGTGGGGCACGCAGTTCCCGACCGGGGCTGGCGTGGTGACCGCGATCGGCGTCGTGGAGGGCGTGGAGTGCGTGCTCGTCGCCAACGACGCGACGGTGCGTGCCGGTGCGGCCAACCCGTACACCCTGGCCAAGATCCGTCGGGCCGTGGCGATCGCGCTGGCCAACCGGCTGCCGCTGATCCTGCTCCTGGAGTGCCCCGGCCCCGACGCCGCGGCGGCGGCGTCCGACGTGTGGCTGCCCGGCGGAGAGGCGCTGCGGGACCTCGCCCGGCTGTCGGCCGCCGGCATCCCCACCGTGGCCGTGGTGCTCGGCACCGCGGCGGCCACCGCCGCCCAGCTGGCCGCTCTGTCCGGCTACACCGTCATGGTGCGGCATCGCGGCAGGGTGTTCCTCTCCGGTCCGCCGCCGGTCGAGGGGGTCGCGGGACAACCGGTCGACGAGGAGACACTGGGCGGCGCCGCGCTGCACGCCGGGCACACCGGGCTCGCCGACTTCGTCGCCGAGGACGAGCGCGACGGGCTGCGCCTGGCCCGGCAGTGCGTGCGCCGGTGCAACTGGCGCAAGGCGGGCCCGGCGCCGCGCGGCGCCGGGCACCCGCCCACGTACGACGCAGAGGATCTGCTCGCCCTCGGCGTCGGCGCCGGCTCGCGCACCCCGGTCGACCCCCGGGAAATCCTCGCCCGGGTCCTGGACGGCAGCGACTTCGACGAGTTCAAGCCCGGGTACGGCCCGGGGCTGGTCACGGGCTGGGGCGAGCTGTACGGCTATCCGCTCGGCGTCCTGGCCGACGCCCCCGGGCTGCTCGGCTCCGCCGAGCTGCAGAAGGCGGCGCAGTTCGTCCAACTCGCCAACGCCGCGCGCACCCCGCTGCTGTTCCTGCAGCACACCGGCGGCTACCGGCCCGGGGCCGAGGCCGAGCGGCACGGCCTGGTCAAGCACAGTGCGCTGCTGCTGCACGCCGTGGCCAACTCCGGGGTGCCGCACCTGACCGTCGTCGTGGGCACCGCCCGGGGAGCCGCGGGCGCGGCGCTGGGCGGTCGGGCGCAGGAATCTCGCTTCGTGTTCTCCTGGCCCGGCGCCCAGCCGGCAGACACCGACCCCGACGATCCCGCCGCCGCACATCCGTCCGCCGAGCCCGCCGCTCATCCGGCCACCGATCCCGCCGCTCATCCGGTCCCCGGTCCCGCCGCTCATCCGGTCCCCGGGCCCGCCGCCGATCCCGCCGCCTCGGCCGCTCGCACCAGGTGCGCCACGCTGCGGATCTCCGGCCAGCTGCACGACGACGGGGTGATCGATCCTCGGGACACCCGCACGGTGCTGGGGGTGTGCCTGTCCGCCGTGCACAGCGGTCCCGTCAGCGGCGCCGAGAACTTCGGCGTCTTCCGGATGTGAGGCGCCGATGATCAGAAGGTTGCTCGTGGCCGGCGGCGGTGAGGTGGCCCGCCGGATCTTCGCCACCTGTCGGCTGGTGGGCATCGAGACCGTGGCCGTCCACGCCGACCCCGCCGCGCCGCACGCCGCCGTGGCCGACTGCGCCGTACGCCTGGCCGGGGCCGGCGACGCCGCCCCGGACGACGC
>DATMJT010000114.1:0-3480 GCA_035553735.1 Pilimelia sp. | reverse complement strand
TGGCGGAGCTGGCCCCGGCGACCCCATCCGCCCGGGCCAGCTCCGCCATGCCGTCGTGCAGCCCGGTGTCGCCGGCGAACCAGGTCGTCGCCGCGCCGCGGACCAGGTATCCCACGGGAGTCGCGTGGCGCCTGGACCAGTGGTGCCGCCCCGTCGGATGGGCGGCCGGCACGGCGTGGACCGTCACGGCGCCGATCCGGACGTGCTCGCCCGCCGCCAGCTCCACGCAGCGGTCGGCGAACCCGGCGCCGGCCGCGCGGCGCAGGAACGCCGCCGCGCCCGCCGGCACGACCAGCGCGGCCGACGGCGTGATCCGCCGCAGCGAGGGCAGGTGCAGGTGGTCGGCGTGCAGGTGCGAGACCAGCACGGCGTCCGGGGCGCTCACCCCGCGCGGGGTCGGCCCGCGCCGGCGGCGCAGGTGGGCCACCCGGTTGGTCAGCACGGGGTCGGTGAGCAGTCGCACGCCCGAGTCCTCGAGCCACACCGTGCTGTGCCCCCACCAGGTCACCCGCGCGGGTGCCGGGTCGCCGTCCACGACTCGACCCTAGCCCGCGCCCGGCGCCGCGGCGGCGGAACGGGGCCCGGCCGGTGCGGCACGGGCGCGGGCCGCCCGCGACACCGGGCCCGGCCGCCGGGCGGCTCCGGCGTCCGGCCCGGCAGCCGGCATCCGGGCCGGACGCCTCTGGGCCGGAACGTCCCCGGGCCGGGCAGCGTCGTCGCTGCCCGGCCCGGGTCCGGGGGTTTCATCCCGGGTTGGACCCCGGGAGTTCATCAGGTGTTGCGGGCCTCCCACACGAAGTCGATCTCGTAGGTGTCGCCCTGGGCGTCGTTGAAGTCGGTCAGCGTCCAGCTGAAGACGTAGGGTCGCGCCTCCCCGCTGCCGCCGGCCGGCGTCCACGTGTGGGTGGACGAGCCGATGCCGTTGGCGTAGCCGGTGTAGCTCGACCGGAACGTGTCCAGGGGGCCGCTGGCGTAGATCGTGGTCAGCGGGCCCTGGGCGGCGCAGGTGGCCCCCACGGCCCCCCGCTGCACGGTCAGGTTGATCCGGTTGCCGAGGTGACCGTTGCCAGCGCCCAGGGTCTGGTCCACATTGGAGTGGTTGGCCCCGTAGAGGCGGATGTCGGCGGCCAGGCTGCCGGCGTAGGTGACCTCGACGCACTTGCTGTCGCTGTCGCCCGGCTTGATGCCGGTCGCGTTGAACCACGCCGTGCCGGCGATGTTGTCCGTCAGGGTGACCGTACCCGCGCTCCAGACGTTGTCGGCGTTGTCCGTCGTCGCGGTGAACGCGGCCTGCGACGACTGCCAAACGAGCGCGGCGCTCACCAGTAGACCGATCACGACGCCAGCGCCACGCAGGCGGACGCCACGCGATCGGCGCTGCCGCGGTCGGTGTGACCGCGCGGCCGAAGGGCTCTCCATGTCTCCTCCTCGCGTAGCACGAGCTGGGGGGGCACCTTTCCCGTGCCTGTCGTGCTGATCGGCATCGGGTTTGGGTGGTTGAGGATTTCCCGACGCTGACCTAGTGGACCGGCACATCGGACGCGGCGACGCGTTCACCCGGCAGGGCGGCCGCCGACCGCGCCGCCACCACCCGGTTACGTCCGCCGGCCTTGGCCTGGTAGAGGGCCGCGTCGGCCGCGGCGAGCAGCGTCGCCGCGTCGTCGCCGTGGGCGGGGTGCACCGCCACCCCGATGCTCGCCGTCGCCGGCGTGGCGGTCGGTGCCCCGACGATCCCCATCCGGATCCGCTCGGCGGTGGTGAGCGCCGCGGTGATGTCCACTCCGGACAGCACGACCACGAACTCCTCGCCGCCGTAGCGGGCCACCAGGCTCGGCTCCGGGCAGCTCTCCCGGATGACGCCGGCGACCTGCCGGAGCACCTCGTCGCCGACGAGGTGCCCGAACGTGTCGTTCAGCTTCTTGAAGTGGTCCAGGTCGATCATCAGGACGGCCAGCTCCCGGCCGCCGGACCGGGCCCGGTTCAGCTCCGCGACGAGCACCTCGTCCAGGCGTCGGCGGTTGGCCACCCGGGTCAGCCCGTCGGTCTGCGAGGCCGCCCGCAGGCGGTCGGTGAGCACGGCCCGCTCCAGGGCGATGCTCGCGTGGGTGGTGGCCTGCTCGGCGGTGCCGACCAGCCGGCGCTCGATGCGCCGCGACCGGCCACCGGCCGCCTCCAGCACCAGCGCCCCGACCACCTGGTCGAGCACGAACGGGATGACCACCAGGTCCCGGGCCTCGGGCAGCGCCTCGGCCAGCCACCCGTCCGCGCCGCCGAGCCGGCTGCGCAGCAGGGTCACCTGCTCGTCCGCGGCGACCCGCACCAGTGACCGGGCCGGCGGCCCGCCGGAGAGCCGGTGGATGGTCGGCGCCCGCTCTCCGTCGATGACCACGGCGAGCCCGCGGTCCAACTCCTCGTTGGCGCTGTCCCGCAGGTAGCCGACCACGACGCAGCGGGCGCAGAGCAGCTCGTCGCGGGCGAAGGCGGCCAGCGCCACCGCCACCGAGGCGGGATCCTGCGCGGCGGCGACCCGCAGCGCGAACTCGCGCAGCACCTCGGAGTCGTACCGGCGGCGGCGCAGCTCCCGCTCGTTCATCGCGGCGAACGACGCCGTGCCGAGCACCGACGTCCACAGCGCGGCCAGGTAGACCGACAGCGCGGTGGCCGGCACCGGCGCGGCGGCGCCGAGCATGCCGGCGGCGGTGGCCTCCAGGAACAGCACCGCGATGACGGAGTGCCACACGGCCAGCTTCACCCCGGTGCGGAACGAGGCGAGCAGGGTCACGGCGACGGCGTGCAGCACCACGAGGTAGCCGGCCGAGCCCTGCAGCGCGCCGAGCGCCCACCAGGCGGCGCCCAGCAGAACGCCGTCGCCGAGCAGCGTCACCGTCAGGGCGAACCGGGCGAAGCGCCGGCCGCCGCGCACGGCGAACACGCTCAGCGCGGTTCCGGCCAGCCAGGCCGTCGGGGTCACCAGCCAGGACAGCACGGAACCGCGCGGCTCGACGGCCGCGTACCAGCTGCCCAGCACGGCGACCGCGAGACCGGCCCGGCACACCAGCATCCAGCGCAGCCGGTCCTCGACCGGGATCAGGTCACCGGCTCGGGTACGGGTGGTCATCGCCACCCTCCTCATCGTGTTCGGGGTCGTGGGCAGGTGGGTTGTCCGCGGGATCCGCCTCCGGTTCCTCCGGAGGCGCCCCGAAGCGCAGGTAGGGGTCGCCCACCACCGGCGCGACCGCCAGCTTGGGATCCCGGCGGTCGAACCGGTTCTGGGCGACGAGGAAGGCGAACATGGCCAGCAGCGAGGCGACCGGGAAGCCGCCGCTGTTTTTGGCCACCCGGCCGGTGAGCTCGACGGCGACCTCGGCGGCCTCGACGGCCTTGGCCACCGCCGAGCCCAGCCCGGTGGCCAGCCCGGACGGCACGGCGGTGCCGATCGCCAGGCCCCCGACGCCGTCGTCGCCCGGCCCTGTGTCGCCC
>DATMJT010000113.1:0-6464 GCA_035553735.1 Pilimelia sp. | reverse complement strand
GCGGCATCCGGTCGGCGTAGCCGGCCAGGCCCACCAGCGCCAGCGCCTCGTCGACGCGCCCGGCCCGGCGGGCGGCCCGGTCCAGCCCGTAGCCGACGTTCTCCCCGACCGACAGGTGCGGGAACAGCGCGCCCTCCTGGGGCACCACCGCGATGCGGCGCCGGTGCGGCGGCACGTGCACCGCCGGTCCGGCCACCGTGCGCCCGTCCACCCGGATCGTGCCGGCGTCGGGCCGCTCGAAGCCGGCCAGGCAGCGCAGCAGGGTGGTCTTGCCGCACCCGGACGGGCCCAGCACCGCGGTGAGCGCACCGGGCGCCACCGCCAGGTCCACGCCGTCCAGCGCGTCGACCCGGCCGTACGCCTTGCGCAGCCCCGCGATCTCCACCCGCGCCATCAGCGACCCTCCCGTGCCAGCAGCTCGTCCCCGGCCGGCACCCCCGGCGCCCGCACGCCGCCCGCCGGGCCGGGCGCGTCGACGAGGCGCTGGCGCTGGTGGGCCTGGCCGGCTACGCCGACCGGATGCCGCACCAGCTCTCCGGCGGCCAGCAGCAGCGGGTGGCGGTGGCCCGGGCGCTGGCGCCGCGGCCCTCGCTGGTGCTGCTGGACGAGCCGTTCAGCGCCCTGGACGCGGCCCTGCGCGGCGAGCTGCGCCGCGACGTGCGGGCGGCGCTGCACGCCGACGGCGCCACCGCGGTCCTGGTCACCCACGACCGCGGTGAGGCGCTGTCCATGGCCGACGCGGTGGCGGTGCTGCGCGCGGGCCGGATCGTGCAGGCGGGCCCGCCGGTCGACGTCTACCGCGAGCCGGCGGACGCCTGGGTCGCGGGCTTCCTCGGCGACGCGGTGCTGCTGCCCGCGGTGGTCGGCGACGGGTGGGCCGACACCCCGCTGGGCCGCCTGCCGCTGACCGGGCCGGGACCGGCCGGCGCGGTGACCGTGCTGGTCCGCCCGGAGCAGGTGGACCTGCTGCCCGCCGCCGAGGCGCCGCCCGGGGGCGCGGTGCCGGCCACGGTGCTGCGCTACGACTTCCACGGCCATGACGCGCTGGTCAGCCTGCGCCTGGCCGACGGCACCCCGGTCGCGGTGCGACTGCTCGACCCGGCCGGTCCGCTGGCCGCCGGCGAGCCGGCCCGGCTGCGGGTCCGCGGCCCGGTGCGCGCGGTCGGCGGCGCCGCGCGGTAGGCGCCGCCACCAGGACTGGCGCGGCCGTGCGGGCTGGTACGGCCGTGGGAGCTGGTACGACCGTGCGGGTCGGCGCCGCCGCCGGGTACGCGCGGCCGGCGGGTCGCGCGGCGCGAGAAATCCAATGTTTGAACCGCCTCGCGGCGGGGAAGTCGGCTGCCACGACGCGCGGCCGAACCGGCGGAGCGCCCCGGGGTTCCCGGGGCGGTCCTCGGGGACGGTCGCCATTGCCGTCGTCCACAGTGCCCTCGCCGGCGGCTCGGCCGGGCACGGGTGGCGAGACAGGAGGCCGACCGTCGATGCGCCGACCACCCACCCGCCGGTTCGCGGTGACCGGTGCCCTGGCCGCCCTCGCGCTGCTCGCCCCGCTCACCGGCTGCGGTGGCGGCGGCGACGCCGGGGTGCCGACCCTGAACGTCTACTACGCACCCGAGGACGGCCTGGCCACGGTCATCGAGCGGTGCAACGCCGCGGCCGGCGGCCGCTACCGGATGGTGCACCGGGTGCTGCCGCGCGGCGCCGACGACCAGCGGGTGCAGCTCGTGCGGCGGCTGGCCGCGCAGGACTCCGGCATGGACATCCTGGGCCTGGACATCACCTGGACCCAGGAGTTCGCCAGCGCCCGGTGGATCCGCGAGTGGACCGGGGCGCACCGGGCCGAGGCGGAGCGCGGCACGCTCGCCGGGCCGCTGGCCTCGGCCCGCTACCGTGACGCCCTCTACGCCGCGCCGAAGAACACCAACGTGCAGCTGCTGTGGTACCGCGAGGACCTGGTCGACACCCCGCCGCGCACCTGGGACGAGATGATCGACGCGGCGCAGCGGCTCCGGGCCGCCGGTCGGCCGTACCAGGTGATCACCATGGGGGCCCAGTACGAGGGGCTCGTGGTGCTCTACAACACCCTGGTGGCCTCGGCCGGCGGGCGGATCCTCAACGAGGACGGCACCCGGGCGGTGTTCGACGACGGCGCGGTGCGGGCGCTGCGGCTGCTGCACCGGTTCGCCACCGCCGGGGTCACCGGCCCGTCGTTCACCAACGCGTTCGAGGACGACGCCCGGCTGGAGTTCCAGTCCGGCCGCGGCGCCTTCCAGCTGAACTGGCCCTTCGTCTACCCGGCCATGCAGGCCGGCGCCCCGGATCTGGCGGCGAAGGTGCGCTGGGCCCGCTACCCGGCGGTGGACCCGGGCACCCCGAGCCGGGTCACCATCGGTGGGTTCAACCTGGCGGTGTCGGCCTACAGCCGGCACCCCGAGCTGGCCTTCGAGGCGGCCCTGTGCCTGCGCAGCCCCGAGCACCAGAAGTACTCGGCGATCAACGACGGGGTGCCGCCGACCATCGAGAGCGTCTACGCCGAGCCCGAGATGGCCGAGGCATACCCGATGCGCGACACCATCCTGGAGGAGCTGCGCGACGCCGCCGTGCGACCGCTGACGCCGGCGTACCAGAACCTGTCCACCGTCCTGTCGGCCGAGCTGTCCCCGCCCGACCGGATCGACCCGGAGGCGGCGGCGGCCGAGCTGCGCGAGTCCATCCAGGACGCGCTGGAGTCGCGGGGGGTGCTGCCGTGACCGGCCCGGACGGGGCACCGCAGCGCCGCGACGCGGCGGGCCGGGCGCCGGCCGCCGCGGGCGGGCGGTCCCGGACCCCGGCGCCGGACACCGGACCGCCGGGCGCGGTGGCCGGGCCGACGGGCGCCGCGCTGGCGGCCCGCACGCGGCCCGGCGGGCGCCGCGGCGCCCGCGACGGCGCGGCCAACCGGCGCGACGAGCGGCGGCTCGGCTGGCTGCTCTGCGCGCCCGCGGCGCTGGTGATGCTGGCCGTCACCGGCTGGCCCATCGCCTACGCGGTCTGGTTGTCGCTGCAGCGCTACGACCTGAAGTTCCCCGCCGAGCGGGAGTTCGTCGGGCTGGACAACTACGTCACCGTGCTGACCAACGACCTGTGGTGGACCGCCTTCGGGGTGACCCTGCTGATCACCGTGGTCTCGGTGGCGATCGAGCTGGTGCTCGGCCTGGGGCTGGCCGTCATCATGCACCGCGCGATCGTCGGGCGGGGGCTGGTGCGCACCGCGGCGCTGATCCCGTACGGCATCGTCACGGTCGTCGCGGCGTTCTCCTGGCGGTACGCCTGGACGCCGGGCACCGGCTACCTGGCCAACCTGTTCGGCGAGGGTGCGCCGCTGACCGAGCGGGCCAGCGCCCTGGCCATCGTCATCCTGGCCGAGGTGTGGAAGACCACGCCGTTCATGGCGCTGCTGCTGCTGGCCGGGCTCGCCCTGGTGCCCGACGACCTGCTGAAGGCCGCGGCCACCGACGGGGCGACGGCCTGGCAGCGGTTCACCCGGGTGACCCTGCCGGTGATGAAGCCGGCGATCCTGGTGGCGCTGCTGTTCCGCACCCTGGACGCGTTCCGCATCTTCGACCACATCTTCATCCTGACCGGGGGCTCGCAGGAGACCTCGTCGGTGTCCATGCTGGCCTACAACAACCTGATGCGCGGCCTCAACCTCGGGATCGGTTCCACCATGTCGGTACTCATCTTCCTGGCCGTCGCGGTGATCGCGCTGCTGTTCGTCAAGCTGTTCGGCGCCGCCGCGCCGGGCGGGGACGCGGGGGACCGCTGATGGCCGCGTACGGCGACCGCGACCGCCCGGCGGCCCGGGTCGGCTGGGGCCTGCTCAACGCCGCCGTGGTGGCCTACGCGTTGCTGCCGGTGCTGTGGATCCTGTCCCTGTCGCTGAAGACCCCGGCCACCCTGGCCGACGGCAACCTCATCCCGCGCGAGTGGACCCTGGAGAACTACCGGGCCATCCTGTCCACCGACCTGTTCCTGCGGGCCCTGGTGAACTCGATCGGCATCGCGCTGATCGCCACCGTGATCGCGGTCAGCCTCGGCACGCTGGCCGGCTACGCCATCGCCCGGCTGAACTTCCCCGGCAAGCGGGCCCTGGTGGTCGCGGCCCTGGCCATCGCGATGTTCCCGCAGGTGTCGCTGGTCTCGCCGCTGTTCGACACCTGGCGGCGGGTGGGCCTGTTCGACACCTGGCCGGGCCTGATCCTGCCGTACATCACGTTCTCGCTGCCGCTGGCCATCTACACCCTGTCGGCGTTCTTCCGGCAGGTGCCCTGGGAGCTGGAGAAGGCCGCCGCGATGGACGGGGCCACCCCCGGGCAGGCGTTCCGGCGGGTGATCGCGCCGCTGGCCGCGCCCGGCGTCGTGACCAGCGCCATCCTGGTGTTCATCTTCTGCTGGAACGACTTCCTGCTGGCCATCTCGCTGACCTCCACCGAGCGGTCGCGCACGGTGCCCGTGGCGCTGTCGTTCTTCACCGGCGACACGGCGTTCGAGGACCCGACCGGCTCGATCTCCGCCGCCGCGGTGGTGATCACCATTCCGATCATCGTGTTCGTGCTGCTGTTCCAGCGGCGGATCGTGTCCGGCCTGACCGCCGGCGCCGTGAAGGGGTGAGACGTGGCCGACATCGTGCTGGACAAGGTGACCAAGCGGTACGCCGACGGCACCGAGGCGGTGCGGGACGTGAGCCTGGAGATCGCCGACGGGGAGTTCGTCATCCTGGTCGGCCCCTCGGGCTGCGGCAAGTCCACCACGCTCAACATGATCGCCGGGTTGGAGGGGATCAGCTCCGGCGAGATCCGCATCGGCGGTGAGCGGGTCAACGACAAGGCGCCCCGCGAGCGGGACATCGCCATGGTGTTCCAGTCCTACGCGCTGTATCCGCACCTGACGGTCCGGCAGAACATCGCCTTCCCGCTGACCCTGGCCAAGCGGGACTCCGCCGAGATCGACCGCCGGGTCGCCGAGGTCGCCGGGGTGCTGGAACTGACCGCGCTGCTGGACCGCCGGCCCGGGCAGCTCTCCGGCGGGCAGCGCCAGCGGGTGGCCATGGGCCGGGCCATCGTGCGCAACCCGAAGGCGTTCCTCATGGACGAGCCGCTGTCCAACCTGGACGCCAAGCTGCGGGTGCAGATGCGCTCGGTGGTGGCCCGCCTGCAGCGGCGGCTGGGCACCACCACGGTGTACGTGACGCACGACCAGACCGAGGCCATGACGCTGGGGGACCGGGTGGTGGTGATGCGCGGCGGCGCGGTCCAGCAGGTGGGCCCGCCGCAGGAGCTGTACGACCGCCCGCGCAACCTGTTCGTGGCCGGCTTCATCGGGGCGCCGTCGATGAACTTCCTGCCGGCCCGGCTCGCCGACGGGCTGCTGCGCACGCCGCTGGGCGACCTGCCGGCGCCGCCCGCCGCGGGGGCGGCGGGCGGGCTGCCGGAGGAGCTGATCGTGGGCCTGCGTCCGGAGCACTTCGAGGACGCCGCGCTGGTGGACGACGCCGCCGCGGCCCGCGGGGTGCAGTGGACCGCCGAGGTCGAGCACGTCGAGTCCATGGGTTCGGACAAGTACGCCTACCTGCGGGTGGAGGGCGCCCGGGTGGACGCCGCGGACCTGGCCGAGCTGGCCGCCGACCTGGGCGCCGGGGAGCTGCCCGACGCCGGCTCCCGGATGGTCGCCCGGCTGAACGCCGGCTCGCGGGTGCGGCCCGGCGAGGCCGCGCGGCTGTGGTGCGACGCGGGCCGGCTGCACCTGTTCGACCCGGACACCGGACGCAACCTCACCCTGCCGGCCGAGTAGGCGGGCGCGCCCCGGCCGGCGGGGTGAGGCTGCCGATCCCTGGCGACCGGGTCAGTCCACGATGGCCTCGCGGATCTCCACCGGCAGCCTGGGCTGCCCGTCCTGGGAGCCCTCCGGACGGATCCCGCCGGCGGCGATGCGGTCCACCACGTCCATCCCGTCGACCACGGTGCCCAGCACCGTGTAGTCCGGCTTGATCTGGGCCACCGACTGCACGATGAAGAACTGGCTCCCGTTGGTGTCGGGGCCGACGTTGCCCATCGCCACGGTGCCCCGCGGGTACGTCTCGGCGCCGGTCAGCTCGTCGGCGAAGCGGTAGCCGGGGCCGCCGACCTCGGCCTCCCAGATGTCGCCGCACTGCAGCACCCCGAGCCGGGCGTACGCGGTGAGCCGCCAGCAGCGGCTGCGGTCGTAGAAGGTCTGCTCGACCAGGTGTACGACGCTGTGCACGGCGCACGGCGCGTTCGCCCGGTGCAGCCGCAGGGTGATGTCGCCGTGGTTGGTGACGAGGGTGACCTCGACGTGTCCGCGGGTCCGCGCCTTCGGGGCGGGCAGCCGCACCGGGCGGGCCGCCGGGTTCTCCGGCGTCGGCAGGTAGGCGCACGTCACCCGGTGGCCGCCCGGTGCGGCTGCCC
>DATMJT010000112.1:0-7891 GCA_035553735.1 Pilimelia sp. | reverse complement strand
GATGGGGTGGGGCCGCCGGGGCCCGACGGCGAGGGGCTCGCCGGTCCCGTACCGGAGGGCGACGCAGCGGGCACGCCGGTGGCGGCCGGCTGTGGTGTGGGCCGCGGTTGACCGGCGGCGCCGGCGGCCGCCGGTCGGTGGGCGGTCCCGGCGGTGGCGGCGGGCGTGTTCGTGGGCACGAGCATGACGAGTGCGGCGACCGTCAGCGCCGTGACGGAGGCGGCCACGCGGCTGCGTCTCAACAGGGCTCCTTCTGGGGTGGACCGGCGGGTGTCGGGCCCGGTCCCGGCGCACCGCCGCGGCCGGCACCGCGGCCGCGCGGCGGCGCTCACCGCGACCGACATTGACTTCGGTCACTGTACGACGCCGCCGGCCCGCTCGGTGCCCGGAAAGGCTTTCGATCTCCGCCGCCGACGGTGACAGCAACGGCGGCGGCGGTGTGCCCGGCACCGCCCCACGCCGCCCCGGTACGCGGGGTGCGTCGCGGCCAGCTGATCCGCGTACCGCGCCGGCGGGCCCGCCCTGGTGGACGGACCCGCCGGTCGGAATCGCCTACCGCACCACGGCCACGTGCACGTGGTCGTAGTGGCAGGTCGTGATCTTCCGCTTCCAGTTCGCGCAGCCCGGCTGCGGACGGCCCTTGCTGCTCCAGTTCGTCCGGGCCGAGTAGATCCGACCGCGCCACATGACGTGGTCCAGGTTGTACTTCTTCCGGTTCTTCACCAGCCAGGACCGCATCTTGTCCCCGTCGGTCCGGTTGTCACCCGTGGCCAGCTTCCCGATCCGGCCGTACACGAGGTCACAGGCCCGGCCCTGCGGGTGGAAGGGCAGCCGGTCGGCCCGGTAGCAGCCCACGCTGTCCCAGCGGTACTTGCCCTTGGTGCCGGCACGGTAGGCCGCGCGGTAGAGGGTGCACATCTTCTTGGTCGTCCGTGCGGGGCACGCCACCGCGGCGGCCGGAGCGGTCGGCGGGGCGGTCACCGCGGCCCCGGCCGCCGGCCCGGCGCCGCCTCCCGGGGCGGCGCCGGCCGGAGCGGCACCGGCCGCCAGCGCGGGAGCCAGCAGGGCCGCACCGAGGACGAGCCGAACGACCTGCGTTCGCAGGGTGGATCGCATGACATCACTCCAAGGTCGAGGTTGGCGGCAGCGATGTGATGCCCCGGGGGCTGCCGTGCACCAGCAGACCGGCCCGCGCGGCTGCCGGGCAACGGTTCCCGCGTGTTCCGTGCAGTTCCGGACGGCGGCGGCGGCTCTGGCCTGGTGGCCGCTCACCGTGTTCGGTACGGCCGGCGGTCGCCACAGCGCCGGGCGCAGGAACGCCCTGGCGCAGTGCGGGAAGACCTGTTCGACGTCCACCACCAGCGCGAGCCTCGGCCGGTGCCCGTCGACCACCAGATCGTCGAAGAAGGGCCTGGCACACGAGGTGAAGCCGGGCGGGTCACCCTTCGGGGACACGTCGCACGTGCCGTCGGCGCCGGAGCGCGGAGCGCGCGGCGCCGCGGCGGCCGACGGCAGCGGTCGCGCCGCTACCCCACCGGGGCCAGCCGCGCCAGCGCCTCCGCCACGACGTCGCCCAGCGCCTGGCGACCGTCGACCACCGCGCCCGGCTCGTCGGCACGCAGCGGCTCCAGGGTGGCGAACTGCGACTCCACCAGCGAGGGGGGCATGAAGTGACCGGGCCGGGCCGCCACCCGTGCGGTGATCACGTCGCGGGGTACGTCGAGGTGCAGGATCCACAGGCCCGCGTCGGCCAGCCGCAGCCGGTCGCGGTAGCGGCGCCTGAGCGCGGAGCAGGTCACCACGGCGCTCTCCCCGGCCCTCACCCGCGCGCCGATCCACGCCGCGACGGCGGCCAGCCACGGCGCCCGGTCCGCATCGCCGAGCGGCTCGCCCCGGGCCATCTTCGCCACGTTGGCCGGCGGGTGGAAGTCGTCGGCGTCGGCGTACGGGACCCGCAGGCGCTCGGCCAGCAGCCGGCCCACGGTGCTCTTGCCGGAGCCGGTGACCCCCATCACGACGACGGTGCGTCGGCTCGCCGTCTGGTCCACGGCCACCCCCTTCTCCGCGGGCCCATGGTAGTGCGCCGTCGGGGCGCCGGACCGGCCGCCGAGCCGCCGGGACCGACCCGGCCGGGGCGTCGGGTGCGCGCGGCGACGCACGCCCCCCGGGCGCGCCGTACGCCGGTGGACGCCGCGGCGGCGAGGCCTGGGCCGGTCGTGCGCTCCGGCGGCGCCCCCTACGGCGGCGCCACATACGGCACAATGGACGGCGCATCTGGCACCTACCAATGAGGAGGCTCCACGGATGCGTATCGTGCGATGGCTCGGCGGTCTCGTCGCGGCCGCCACTGTCGGTGTGGTGGCGCTCACCGGTGCGCCGGCGGCGGCGGGCCACGGTGGCGGCGGCATTCGACTGCACTACGTGGCCACCATCCGGGTCGACATCGGCACCGGACCGGAATACTTCAAGGTCCGCCTGATCCACTCCGACGACATCCAGGCGGCGTTCGCCAGCCAAAACTACGAGAGCAACCAGTTCATCAACGGAAAGATTCTGCGTCCGTACCCGGACGTCAACACCGGATACACCTGGCGTCTGGACCCCCACGACCTGGCGTTCGTGGACGTCTCCATGGAGGTCTGCGACGGCTCGCCGACCGACGTCGAGAACGGGACGCTCACCAGCGACCGGTACTGCCCGTGGGCGAGCCGGGTGGTCGACATGCAGACCCTCTGGGTGTCCACCTGACGGACGCGGTGGTGTCCTGCCCCGGCTCGGCCCGGGGCAGGACACCACGGCGACCGGCGCCATGCGGCCTCCGCCGGCCCGGCACCACCCGGTCCGGGCGGAGGCGCCGACCTCGGACGACCGGGGATGCCGCCCACCCCAGGGCTGGGGCCGCTGGCGGCGGGCGAGCCGGCGGCGGGGTGAGCCGCTGCCGGGTCGCGGCGGCGGCACCGCATCCGCCACCGCGCCCATGGCCTTGACGGCGACGGCGACGGCGACGGCGACGGCGACGGCGGGATTGAACCCCGCCGTACGCGGGTATCGCACGCCCGTACGAAGAGGCCGATCCGCCCGACGAGAGGGGAACGTCATGGCCGAGCAGGCGAAGCCGCCGCGGGATCCCGACGCCGCCGTCAAGGACCCGGACGAGTGGACCACGGGCGACGAGCCGCCCACCGCCGCGCAGGAGTCGTACCTGGGCACGCTGGCGCGCGAGGCCGGCGAGGAGCCGCCGGAGGGCCTCACCAAGGCGGAGGCGTCCAAGAAGATCGACGAGCTTCGGGAGCGCACGGGCCGACGCTCCGCGTAGCGACCGCACGTGCGTGCCGGTCCCCGCAGGCCCCTGCCGATCGTCGGGTGCACCGGCGTCGGAGTCGGGCGGCGGCTCAGGCTGCGGGGCCGGTGCCCCGGTACGCCGCTACCGGCCGCCGCCGGGCGCGGTGCTCCCTAGGGTCGGAGCGCCGCGTGCGTGGGATCGCTACCCGGGCGCGCCGCTACCCCGCTCGCCCGGCGGCCCGCCACCGTTCGGACTCTAGATGGTGGGCACCCTGCGGGCCCATGAGCAGCAGCCCGCCGTCGACCACCCACGAGGCACCGGTGACGTACGCCGCCTCCGGGCGACACAGCAGGCCGACCACCGCGGCGACCTCGCGGGCATCGCCGGGTCGGCCCACCGGAATTCCGGGCCGGGCCACCCGGTGCGGGTCGACGTCCTCGTTCCCGGTCATCGCCGTGGCGATCTCCCCGGGAGCCACCGCGTTGACCGTGATCCCGTACTCGGCCAGCTCCAGCGCCATGCTCTGGGTGAGCAGGCCGAGGCCCCCCTTGGCGGCGCAGTACGCGGTGGAGCCGACCAGCGGACGGTGCTCGTGCACGCTGGTGATGTTGACGATCCGCCCGCCCCGGCCCGCGCGTACCAGGTGGCGGGCGGCCCACTGGGCGCACAGGAACGGGCCGTCCAGGTCCACGGTCAGCACCTTGCGCCACTCCGCGAAGTCCAGCTCGAGCACCGGGGCCGCGGAGCCGATACCGGCGCAGTTGACCAGCACACCCAGCCCGCCCAGCTCCTCGCGCAGGTCGTCCAGGGCGCCGACCGCCTCCGGCAGGCGGCTGAGGTCGAGCTGGGCAACGGCCGCGCGCCGCCCGGCCGCGGCCACGGTCTCGGCCGTCTGCCGGGCCCCCGCCTCGTCGCTGTGCCAGGTGACGCCGATGTCGAATCCGTCCCGGGCCAGGGCGACCGCGATGGCCTCCCCGATGCCGGAGTCGGACCCGGTCACCACGGCGATCCGGTCGTAGTCGGTGAAGCGATCCGTCATGGTCTGCGGGTACCCGTCCCGCCGGGGCGGAAACGGCCGCCGGGCCGGCTCAGCGCAGCAGCACGTTGAGCCCGACGGTGAGCACCACCGACAGCAGCACGGAGATCAGCAGCATCACCAGGCATCCCAGGCCGCCGCCCAGCGGGCGCACCTCCACGTTTCCGATCCGCATGACCGGCCGGTACCCCGGCGGAGGCGCCGCCAATCACCGCCTACCGCGGGCTCGGCCCGGCGAGTCCGGCCCGGTCATGGTCGCCGCCGTGGGTGGTCGGCCCGGCCGCCCGCACCCAGCGGGGAGGCGAGCCGGCACCGCGGTCGCCCAGCGCCCGACGGGCCCGGCACCGCGGTCGCCCGACTGGGCCGACGCGCCCGGCACCGCGGCCGCCCGACTGGGCCGACGCGCCCGGCACCGCGGCCGCTCAGCGGGCCCGCACGCTGGCCAGCGCGGCCAGCGCCGACCCCCGCGCACCGGCCATGTCCAGGTCCGGGACCAGCGCGAACGTGGACACCGCGAGCTGCTCGGCGCGCAGCACCGTGTTGGCCCGCACGGTCGCCAGGAACCAGTCCCGGAACTGCGGCGTGGTCTCCACCACGCCGCCCCCGACGAAGTACGCGCTCGGGTCGGTGAAGTTCGCCGCGATCGTGAACAGCCGCCCGATGGCCTTGGCCTGCTGCTCGAACACCTTCAGTGCCAGCGGGTCGCCCTGCTCGGCCAGCGAGCGCACCAGCTTGGCCGCCTCGCCCGCCGGCGTCCCCGCCAGCGGATGCCCGTCGAACCGACCGAGCCAGTACGGCAGCAGGTGCCGCTCGATCGCGGTCAGCGACGCCACGCTCTCGGCGTCGCCGGCGAACCCGCAGCCGCACACGGGCACCGCCTGGTCGTCCTCCAGCAGCCCCTGCATCGGGATGTGCACGTGTCCCAGCTCGCCGGCCATGCCGGCCGCGCCGCGCACCACCCGGCCGCCCTCCACCACGCCGCCGCCCAGCCCGGTCCCCACGATCGCCGAGACCGAGGAGTGCTGCTCCGCGCCGGGCCCGAAGTACACGTGGTGCGCGTACAGCGCCGCGGCGTTGCCGTCGTTGTGGTAGACCACCGGGATTCCGATCCGCTCCTCCAGCGCCCCCCGCACGTCGAAGCCGAACCAGGCCGGGTGTGCGAAGTTGGTCGACCCCCTTGCAGAGATCACGCCCTGGGCGCTGGCCGGGCCCGGGGTGTCCAGCCCCACCGCGACCACCGCCGAGCGGGGGCGGCCGACCAGCTCCAGCACCCGGTCCAACGCCTCCACCAGCGCGGTCACCGCCGCCTCCGGCCCCTGGCGCACGCAGCTGGGCGACTCCACCAGGCGGTCCACCAGAAACGCGCCGGACAGGTCCAGCACCGTGGCGTTGTTGCTCGTCCCGCCGTTGTCCAAGCCCACGATCACCTGCTGCGCGGTCCCCATCGCGGTCCCTCCCGAGTGTCCGGCCCCTCGCCCGGCGCCGCCTGCGCTCCATCCTCACACCGCCGAGCACCGGCGCACCGGCAAACCTGCCGCGCCTCAGTCGACCCAGCCCTCCCGGACCGTGGCCGTGGCCGCGGCCACGGCCACGGCCACGGCCAGCGTGACCCCGGTGCGTGGCGTTCAGCCGCCGCATCAGCGCGCCGACGTGGCGGCGCACCGTCTGCCCGCTGCCGGTGAGCTGGCGGGAGATCACCCGGTCGGCCACGCCAGCCACCCCGATCACCGCAGCCGCCCGCGATCGGCGGCCCGACGGAGTCAGCCGGGCCGACGCGGGCGCCGACGGCGGAGTACGACGACGACGCACAGGCCGAACAGGGCCGCAGGCCCGGCCCCGAGCAGCACCGCCGCGGCGTTGCCGTGGGCAGCACCGAGCGCCAGCAGACCCACGGCCAGGGCGCCCGCACACAGCCCGGCCAGCACCACCAGCGGGGTACGCAGCATCGGCGGCACCGGCACCCCGTGGGCGCGCAGGTGGTGGCTCAGATCCCGTTCGGCGGCCAGCCGGGCGACGAGCGCCGCGGCGATGACCCCCAGGCTCACCGGGTACCGCCACGACGGTGGGCCGAACGCCACCAGCGGCAGTCCGGCGTAGGCCGCCGCCAGGGCCACGGCCGAGCGCCGGAGGCGTCCCGCCGTGAGGACGTGGCGCAGGTACGCCCGCAGCATGGGGTCCAGCCCGCGCACGAAGCGGTGGGCGTACCAGGCCGGGCCCAGCAGCGCCGCCACCGCGACGAGGCGCGCCAGGGTCAGGTGGCCCATCCGCGCCGCCTGGGCGGTGACGAAACAGGCACCGAAGGCCAGGCCGGTCGTGCGCACCAGGAACACGCGCAGGGTGTGGTCCAGGCCGATCCGGCTGTCCCGCGCGGTCGGGTCGGTGCGCAGCGCGGCGGCGTACGAGCGCACCGAGCGGGCGAGGTGCGCGGCGCCGGGCCTGTCGCCCTCCACCACGGCGAGGAAGTGCTGGGCCGCCGCGTTGTCCGGCTCCAGGCCCACCGCGGTGCGCAGAGCCTCGCGAGCCTGGCGGCGGCGGCCGCCGGCGAACAGCGCCACGCCGTGGATGACGTGGAAGGCGGCCCGATCGGGGGCCATCGCCACGGCGGTGGCCGCCAGGCGCTGTGCGGTCGCCGGTTCCGCGCCGGCGGCCAGCAGCCGCTCGGCCAGGCAGGCGTGCCACATCGGCTCGTCCGGGTCGGCCGCCAGCGCCCGCTCGGCCGCGATCACCGCCACGTCGTGCTCCCCGCGCATGGCCCAGGCGGCGCTGAGCCGGGTCAGGGCGTACGGCCACTGCGGCGCCGCGGCCAGCGCGGCCTCGGCGGCCCGCACGGCGCCCTCGGCGTCCTCCAGCGCGAGCCGGATGTCGGCCATCGTCACCCACGCCAGCGGGTGGTGCGGGTCGCGGGCCAGCACCGGCGCGAGCGCGGTGGCCGCCTCGTGGGGCCGGCCGCGCTCCAGCCACAGCTCGGCGCGCCGGATCGCCGCGTCGTCGCCCGTGCCGCCCATCCTCGGGCCGTGCGTCGGGTTGCTCACCCGTACCACGTCGGCAGGCGGCGGCCGCTCCTGATGGATGGGCCGGCGGTGGGTGCGACGCGCGGCACCGGTGGCCCATCCGGCGGCGTCCCGGCCTCCCGGGGCACCGCCGGGGCACCGCCGGGACACCGGACGCCCCGCCACCGGCGGGACACCGGCGCCGACGGGGTGCCGGGTGATCGGTAAGGTGGAGCCGGCCGACCGTATCGGGGGTGCCCACTGATGACCCGGGATGAGCTGCTCGCGTACTGCCTCGCCAAGCCCGGCGCATGGCGCGACGAGCCGTGGGAGGGCGACACCGTCGTCAAGGTCGGCGGCAAGATCTTCGCCTTCCTCGGGCCGGACACCGGGGACAACGCGTCGGTGGGGCTCAAGTGTGGCCCCAACCGGGACGCGGCCGACGAGTGGCTGCACCGCTACCCGGACGACGCCTCGGTGATGGCCTACATCGGCCGCTCCGGCTGGAACACCCTGCGGATCGGCGGCGGGATCCCGGCCGACGAGCTGGCCGAGGCGGTCGACGCGTCCTACGAGGCCGTC
>DATMJT010000111.1:0-7621 GCA_035553735.1 Pilimelia sp. | reverse complement strand
GACGCCGGGCGCGCGGGCGCGCCGAGCCGACGCCCGCACCTCCGGATGCGGCCGAACCGACGCGCCACGGGGGCCGGTGCGCCCAGCCGAGACCCGCCCGGGATGCGGCCGAACCGACGCGCCGCGGGGCGCTCAGCCCGGTGTGATGGTGAGGGTGACCTCCAGGGCCAGGCTGATCAGGCCGTGCACGCGCGCGGCGATCACGCCGAGCAGGCCGTGCGCCTCGGCGCCGAGGGAGGCCGTCGCCCGTTGCAGCGTCTCCAGGTCGCCGGCCACACGCGCGAACACCGCCGACACGTCCCCGCCCCCGGCGCCGTGCAGGCCCCGGGCGATGTCGGCCAGCGGAACACCGTACGCCTCCAGCCGTTGGATCAGGCCGATCTGGTCGACGCTGGCGGGGTCGTACAGGCGGTAGTTGCCGGCGCTGCGTTCGACGGCGGTGAGCAGGCCGAGGCTGGTGTAGTGGTCGACGGTGCGCGGGCTGACGCCCGCCGCGGCGGCGACCTCACCGATGCGGAGCAGATCGGCCATGTTCACTCACTTTCGGGTGGCTACAACCATACAGTTCGACGTGCTAGTGTCCCTGATGCGCGACCGTTCCGCCACCCGTACGACGCGACCGGGGGTCGCCGCTGCCCCGCGACCCCCGCCATCCCACGACCGGGCCGCCGGCGGGGCCGGGTTCCCGTGCTGTCGAGGAGGAGACACAGGTGGTTTTCAAGAAGCTGCTGGGCGCGTTCGGCGTCGGCGGCCCGTCGGTGGACACGGTGCTGTCCAACCCGAACACGCGGCCCGGCCTGGCCCTGGACGGACAGGTCCTGGTGCAGGGCGGCGACCATGACGTGACGATCGAGGGGATCAACCTCGGGCTGGTCACCCGGGTGGAGGTGGAGGGCGGCGACACCGAGTTCGACACCACCGTGGAGTTCCAGCGGTTGACCGTCTCCGGCCGCTTCTCCCTGGCCGCCGGGGAGAAGCGGGCGATCCCGTTCCAGTTCCCCGTGCCGTGGGAGGCCCCCGTCACCGACGTGTACGGCCAGCGGCTGCACGGCATGACCATGGGCCTGCGCACCGAGCTGGCCGTGGCGCGCGCGGTGGACAAGGGCGACCTGGACCCGGTCGCCGTGCACCCGCTGCCGGCCCAGGAGGCGGTCCTGGCGGCGCTGGCCCGGCTCGGTTTCCGGTTCAAGGGCGCCGACCTCGAGCACGGCCACATCCGCGGCGTTCCGCAGACCCTGCCGTTCTACCAGGAGATCGAGTACTTCGCCGCGCCGCAGTACGCCCACGCGCTCAACGAGCTGGAGCTCACCTTCGTCGCCAGCCCGCACACGGTGGACGTGATCCTGGAGGTGGACAAGCGCGGCGGGCTGTTCACCGGCGGGCACGACGTGTTCCACCACTTCCAGGTGCCACACGCCGGCGCCGAGCACACCGACTGGGCCGCGCGGATCGACGGCTGGCTCCAGCAGGCGGTGCTGCCCTACGCCGGCGGCCACGGCGGGCCGGGCTACGGTCACCACCCGGCCGGGCCCGGCCACCACGGCGGGCACCACGGCGGCGTCGGTGCCGGCGCGGCGGTCGCCGGGGTGGGCGCCGGCCTGGTCGGCGGCTACCTTGCCGCAGAGATGCTGGACGACGTGTTCGACGGCGGCGACGACGAGGGCTGACCGCCTCCGCTGCTGGGCCCGCCGGCGCTGCCGGCTCCGTGTTGTCGGCCGGCGCCACCGGCGCCGGCCGTCCTCCCCCACCACATCTCCCCATTGGAGGTTCGTGTGACCGTCTCGGCCAACCTGGACAAGGTTCTCGACAAGGCGTACGAAAGCACCCCGCTGGCCGACCTGGTGGACGCGCCGGTGTCGGCGCTGGCCGGGGTCAGCCAGGCCGACGCGGACGCGCTGGCCAAGGCGTTCGGCGTCAAGACCATCGGTGACCTGGGCAGCAACAAGTACTTCCGGACCGCCGCGGCGATCGCCGACCTGGCCGCCGCCAGCAGGTAGCGCCGTACCGGTCCGACCCACCGGCGGCCCCGGGGTCGCGCCCCAGACGGCGGGCCCCCGGGGCCGCGCCGTGTCCGGCACCGCCGGCGCGGCGCGGCGCCGTCAGCGGGGCGCGGGCCGGGGCGCCCGGCCGGCACGGCGGGCGGCGTCGATGATCGGGTCGGTCTCGTCGTCGAACTCGCCGATCACCTCCTCCAGCAGGTCCTCCAACGCCACCAGCCCGACGACCCGGCCGTCGGGGCCGGTGACGAGCGACAGCTGCGCGCGATCGGCGCGCATGGACCGGATGGCGACCAGGACCGGCGTGGTGGCGGCGATCGTCCGCGGTGGGCTCATCAACTCCGCGACGGTGACCCGGCGGCCCTCCGTGGTCGCCCGCGCCGCCTCGCGGACGTGCACGAAGCCGACGATCTCGCCGCCCGGGCCGGTGACGGCCAGCCGGGAGCGCCCCGTCTGGAGGCTGCGCCGCTCCACCTCCCGGGCACCGTGCCCGGCGGGCACGGTGACGATCCGGTCGGTGGGCACCATCACCTGTGCGACGGTCATCGACTCCACCTTGAGCATCGCGGTGAGCAGCTCGTGCTCCGCGGCGGCGATGGTGCCGTGTTCCCGCGACGTCTCGATCAGCACGCGCAGCTCGTCGGGGCTGTGCACCTGCGCCAGCTCGTCCTGCGGCTGCACCCTGACCAGACGCAGGCAGGCGTTGGCCAGCCCGTTGAGAGCGGTGAGGAACGGTCGGAACACGGTGATGAACCCGATGAACGGCACGGCGAGCAGTTGCGCGGAGGTCTCCGGGTGGCTGATCGCCCACGACTTGGGCGCCATCTCCCCCACCACCACGTGCAGGAACCCGACCAGGCAGACCGCCAGGACGAACGCCACCGCGTACGCCGCCCGCGCCGGCAGGCCGACCGCCTCGAACACCGGCTCCAGCAGGCGGGCCACCGTCGGCTTGGCCAGCGCACCGAGCCCCAGCGTGCACAGGGTGATGCCCAACTGGGCGCCGGCCAACATCATCGACAGCTGCCTGGTCCCGGCCATCGCCGCCCGCGCGCCGCGCGAGCCGTTCGCCGCGGCGCGCTCCAGCCGGTGCCGCTTGGCGGCGACGAGCGCGAACTCCGCCGCCACGAAGAACCCGTTGAGCACCAGCAGCAGCAGCGAGACCAGCAGCGACCACGGCGTACTCATCCGGGCCCCCCGTCGCCGCCGGTCGGCCGGGTCATCCGTACGCTCGCCGGCACCCGGCGGCGTACCGAGTCCACCCGCAGCCGGGCGACACCCTGCGCCCGGGCGTGGCCGTGCTCGTCCACCAGCTCCGGCAGCTCCACCACCAGCTCGTCCCCGACCGTGGGCATCCGCCCGAGGCGGGCCAGCACGAGCCCGGACACGGTGTCGTAGGCGCCGTCGTCGGGCAGCCGCACCCCGGTGGCCTCCGCGACCTCGTCGATGCGGGCCCGGCCCGGCAGCAGCCACGACCCCCCCGCGCCCGACTCGATGGTCTGCTCGGGCAGGTCGTCCTCGTCGCGGATGTCCCCGACCAGCTCCTCGGCCACGTCCTCCAGGCTGACCACCCCGGCGAAGCCGCCGTACTCGTCCACCACCACCGCCAGCTGCCGGTGCGCCGCCTTCAACCGGTCCAGCACCGCGGGCAGCGGCAGCGAGGCGGGCACCAGCACCGGGGCCGCCGCCAGGCCGGCGACCGGGGTGCTCGCGCGGTCGGCCGGCTCCACCGGGAGCACGTCGGCGATGGAGACCACGCCGACCACGTCGTCCACCCCGTCGCCGAGGACCGGGAACCGGGAGTGCCCGGTGGCCAGCAGCTCCACCACCCGCGCGGCGGACTCCGTGGCGCCGACCGTGGTCACCGCGACCCGCGGCACCATCACCTCCCCGGCCGTGCGGGATCGGAAGTCCAGGCCGTGGTCGAGCAGCCGGGCGCTGTCGGCGTCCAGCGCACCGTGGGCGTGCGCCGCGGCGATGATCTGGTCGAGGTCCTCGGGGGTGGCACCCTGGGGCAGCTCCTCCACCGGCTCGATGCCCACCCGGCGCAGCAGCCGGTTCGCGGTGGAGTCGAACAGCCGGATGACCGGCCCGGCGACCGCCAGGTAGGCCAGCGTCGAACGCGACAGCGCCCGGGCGAGCGCCTCTGGTTTGGCGATCGCCAGGTTCTTCGGGGCCAGCTCGCCCAGCACCATCTGCACCACCGTGGCGAACAGCAGCGCGGCGACCACGGACACCGACAGGCTGACCGTCGCCGACAGCCCGGTCGCGCCCACCAGGCGGGCCAGCCCCTGGCCCAGGTACGGCTCCGCCACGTAGCCGGCCAGCAGTGCCGTCACCGTGATCCCGACCTGCGCGCCGGACAGCATGAACGACAGCCGCTCGGTCACCCGCAGCGCCCGGGCGGCCGCCCGGTCACCGCCGTCGGCCAGCGCCCGCAGCCTGCCGCGGTCCACCGCCACGTAGGCGAACTCCTGCGCCACGAAGTAGCCGGTCGCCGCGGTCAGCGCCATGATCGCCGCCACACCCACCAGGATCAACACGGCCGCACCGCCGGGATCGCCGGTTCGTCACCGGTCAGCCGGGTCCCACCCGGCCCGGTTCTGTCGCACTCAGTCACACCAGCCGACACCAGCCGGACGCTAGCACCCGGGCCGGTACGGCCACCCGGCGCTAGGTGGTCAGCGCCCGCAGCGGACGCCGGCGCGCCGTCGGCCGGTGCGGGCGCACCTGGCGCAGGCGCATCGCCGAGACACGCACCGCCATCCGCAGCACCTGCTCGCGCCACACCGGGGCGAGGGCGGCCGCGACGACTGCCGCCGCCACGGCGAGCAGCGCCGACCACACCAGGAGCGCATCGCGAACATCGGCCCAGAAGCCGTCCAGCAGAGGGTTCATCGGCGTTCACTCCTTCTCGCCGGGCGAAGATCAGGCGCCGGCGGGGTCGACGGCCGCCGCGCCTCACCCAGGGTTTAGCACTCTGCCAAGAGGAGTGCCAGCCGGTGTGATCGACCCCTCGCCCGGCCGGAGCACACGCGGCGCCGGGCGTCACTCGGCGGGAGCGTGGACCAGGCAGGTCGACGGCCGGGTGGGCTCCGCGGGCCCGGTGGCGTAGCGCAGCACGACCACGCGGCCGAACCACCGCTCGTCGGCCAGGCGGCCGACGGCGCTCATCGCCGCGCGCTCCGGCACCTGCGACGTCCGCCGCCTCGGCTCCCAGTCCAGCCGCAGCAGCCACACCGGGCCGGCGCCCAGGCCGACCCTGGCGGCGGCTTCCCGGCAGCGGGGTCCGTGCGCGACCGCGTAGTGCGCCTCCGGTCGTAGCCCGGCGCCGGGGCCGTACCAGGCGACCAGTGCGGCGCTGGCCTTGGCGTGGTGGACCAGCACCCGGTCGCCCGGGTGCCGGTGCGCTGCGACGTACCGGACGGCCGCGGCCGCGGTGGCGTACCGGTCGGCGTTGGTGTCCCGCGGCACCCCACCCCACCACGGGGCCGCGGCCAGGACCAGCAGCCCGGTGGCCAGCACCCGCGGCCAGGGCAGGGCGCCCCGCTCGTCGCCCGACCCGGCGTGGCCGGCGATGGGTGCCGGCCCCGCCGGGGCCGGCGGCGCGGCCCGGCCTCCGGCCGGCGGCCGGACCGGCAGCCGCGGCGCACCGGAGGCGGGGCGGATCCGGGCCAGGACCCGGCTCAGGGCGCCGGCCGCGGGCCCGATCGCCGCGCAGACCAGCAGCAGGGCCGGCGGCACCAACCACAGCGCCACCCGGGTGGCCAGCGGGTAGAGCCGCAGCAGGGCCAGCAGGTAGCCGCAGGCCAGCGGGGCGCACACCAGCAGGGCGGGCCGCGGGGCCCGCGCCACCAGGCCGGCGACGCCCAGAGCCAGCAGGACCACCACGGCGGCCCGGGCCGGTGCGGGCTGCGCGTGCAGGGCCGAGTACACGAACCGGTTGACCGCCTCCGCGCTCCAGACCAGCGCACCGAGCGGATCGAGGTCCGGTGGCGCCAGCGAGCCGGGGTACTTGCTGGACCACCAGGCGTGCAGCCAGTCGGCCGGCGGGGGCGCCAGGGCGTAGACGCCGGCGAAGGACCCGAGCACCGGCGCCGCCGCCAGGCCGTGGGCGAGCAGCACGGACCGGTGGCGGTCCCGCAGCGCGAAGAGGACCAGCAGCGCGCCGGCCGACAGCGCGACGAACACCGCGGTGGTGGCGAACCAGGCCGCCACGGCGGCGGTCAGCCAGAAACCGGCGACGGCCCGGCGACCGGGACGGGTCGCCGCGCGGACGGCCAGGAACAGCAGCAGCAGCGCGGCGCTCGCCTCGACGGCGTACTGCTTGACCTGCGCGGACTGGTAGATCAGCTGCGGGGCGCCGGCGCAGAGCACCACGGCCGCCACGGCGGGCGGGCCGGGCAGCAGCCGGCGGGCGAGCAGCGCGACCAGCACCAGCGTGGCGCAGCCGGCCACCAGGCTCGGAGCGCGTAGCAACCGGTCGCCGTGGCCCACGGCGAGCAGCGACTTCTCCAGCCAGAGCCAGCCCAGCGGGGCCAGCTGGTCGTAGTCCAACGGCCCGGCCAGCTCGGGATAGGACCGCCGCCGCAGGTTGAGCGCGATCCACAGCTCGTCGGAGTTCAGCGACCCCGCGGTCCACCAGTGGTGCACCCGCACGACCACGCCCGCGGCGACCGCCGCGGACGCCCACACCCAGTACCGGGCCCACCACCTGCGCCACCGCGACGCTGCCGGTCGCGGTGGCGCCACCACGTCCGCAGGGACCGGGCTGGCCGACACCATCGACACGAAGCCTCCCACCGTTGCCGAACAGCTACAACTCGGGTGAACGACCCAGTGGACCGGGACGCATCGCCCGCCGGTGGGCGCCACCGCGGCAGGATGGAGCGGTGCGGGTGCGGCCCATCTCTGTCGAGGCTCTGGTCGCCGAGCTGGCGGCGCGGATCGTGGCGCTCGGCGACGGGACCGGCCGCAGGCTGCGGGTGGGTGTGGACGGTCCGCCCGCGGCCGACCCGGCGGCGCTGGCCCAGGCCCTGGTGCGCCCGCTGCGGGCCCACGGCCGACCGGCCCTGTCGGTGCGCACCGAGGACTTCCTGCGCCCGGCGTCACTGCGGCTGGAGTACGGCCGGACCGACCCGGACGCCTACTACGCGCACTGGGTCGACGAGGCCGCGCTGCGCCGGGAGGTGCTCGGCCCGGCCGGGCCGGGCGGCAGCGGCCGGGTGCTGCCCTCGCTGTGGGACGCGCGCACCGACCGGGCCAGCCGCGCCCCGTACCAGGCCCTGTCGCCGGGCTCGGTGGTGCTGGTGAGCGGGGCGTTCCTGCTCGGCGGCGGGCTGCCGTTCGACCTGAGCGTGCACCTGGCCCTCTCCCCCGCGGCGCTGCGCCGGCGCACGCCCGCGGCGCTGCACTGGACGCTGCCGGCCTTCGCCCGGTACGCCGCGGAGGTCGACCCCGCGGCGCTGGCGGACGTGGTGGTGCGCTGGGACGACCCGCGCCGCCCGGCCCTGGTGGAGTGACCGGCCCGCGGGCACCGGCGGAGGGGTCGGGTGCTCAGGCACGGCAGAGGATCTCGCCGTGCGGGACCGTGAGCCAGCCGTCCTCGGCGTCGGCCCACTCCC